>JBDTGD010000164.1:0-3149 GCA_039937595.1 Ginsengibacter sp.
ACAGAGGCGGATACGATCCATTTTCTGCACACGGGATGAATGAATATGTTGAAATGCAAAAAAAAGTCTGTGAGCTTCATGGAATACCGTTTCTCGACCAGTTCTTTTTAGGCGGCTATAATATTTACAACGAACCTTTATATTATCATGACCCTATCCACATGAATGCATTGGGCTACAAAAGATTAGGCGAACTGCAAGTATCCTTTCTCGCGTTTCCTTAGTTGTGTAAAGGTTTGCATTAATAAATGCCACTGGTGGCATATTGATTCTATGTAGGCGATCAATGGAAAGTATTGTCTGCAGTCAATCAGCTAAATAATGGATATGAATAGACGATTTATTAAATTAAACTAATGCGCTTAACGTTTCATAAGTAAAAGCTACGGACGAGTCTACCGCATTTAGAAAATCTTTTGCTACTGTTTAGGCACTCATTTTTTCAGCAGGATATTGATTGGAGGCCAGCTGCAATATTCGTTCTTGCGGCAAACCGGACTCTGTCCATTCGTTGGCGAGTGCATCGAAAAGTATTGTCGCATTCTCTTTTTACTTCTGTATACCTGCTGCATCAGGCTGTTGGCGCGGGGAGTAACGATGGCAAACGTATCGACGGTTTCTCCCGTTTCCTGGTCGGTCCAGGTATTATAGATGCCTGCCATCAGAAAATAATTTTATCCGGGCAGTGTGATATGATAGGGATATTTCGCGGGTGTTTTTAATGGTTGGCCGCGTTTGCCCATTTCTACCACATGGCGGTGTTCGTAAAATCCTGAAGACAAAACGAGACACCAGTGTAATGCGGCTTCCCCGAACATGGGTTTACCCAGCATCTCTTCCCCGACAACATTAAGGGTAGTATAACCGATATGAAATTTGCCCGTAGCATGTTTGTAGCCGTTCCTGAATTTTTCCACGGCATCGCGGTTGCGCAGGTAATAAGGAATAAAGCCCCACTCCATAGATACGAGTTCCCAATCTTTGCCATCCGGTGATGGCTTTATTACGGGCCAGGGCGCATAATCGAACCCGCGGCGGCCGGGTTGTATTAGTAATGGTTCTGACAGTTGATTTGATTCTTTTTGGTGTTGCTTGTATAAAATGCTTGCGGCAACCGATACATGTACACTGTTGATATAACACATAACTCTTTGTTGATTTTAAAAGCGGAACGGGTTGTCTGCTGATTAAAATTAAAACATACCTTGTTCCCTTCCGGCGCAGGTCTCCCAACCTGTGGCTTTTCATTACTAAACCAGTTTTACAAAGATGCAAAAGAAAAGAACATAACCAAATCATTCCGTTCCCCGAAAAACATTAAGCGCACTCTATTCTGCCTCCTTGTATGTTCCTTCTGTCACTCTTTTTTGAATACAAGAAATATTATCAAAATCAGAATAAATATGCTTATTCTTTCAAAGAGTTTCATTTCTATGAATTTTAAAAGTTAAAAAAAACGGCCGGCGCATTTGTACATTAGGGTAACTATTACGCCGACCTTTTAAGCAGATAAAGCTTAATGAATTCTAAGGCTTTTGGAATTCTTTATATACATCCATACCGTTGTCATTGATTCTTATCTGTTTGAAATTTGTTGAATCTTCAATGTTAACAATGTAAGTAGGATCTTGTGTGGTGCTGCCAGCTTCAACTTCATATACTGCTCCAATTTTATAGTCATAATATTCCCGTCTAACCATTTTCCTAATATCCTTTGGCATTTTAGCTTCGTCGTATATTTTTACAGAACCAACCCAATGGCCTTTTTTATCAAAATAGATACAGTGGCTAATATTATCCAGTTTGTAGGAAGCGGTAATGCAATCTCCCGATTTCATCCATTTTTCGTCATTTACCTTATATTGTTTGTTGAAGATTTTCAAAGCTTTGGCATTAACCAAAATCACAGTATTTGAATTTTCGGTAACACCTTTTTTGTTTTCCATGTCAAAATAATTTTTTACGGGTGTTAAGGAAGCAATGTCATTACCGCTTTGCGCGTAGGTTTCATTTATCACTGCCAGGGCAGGAATCAATCCGGCCAAAAGGGCAAAAAGAATTTTTTTCATTTTGTTTTGTTTTATGTGTTTAAGAAATGATTGCTTTTTTAAGGCCTTTTCTAATTTGTCGCGGAATGTTGACTAACGGAAACAATTTTTTTTATTTTAAAATAACCTGGTTAAAAAAAAGTCACACTTGTCTTATTATTTTTGGCCGCATTGAAATAAAAAATTGTTTATGGGCAACAAAGTCACATTAATGGCGCTGCTGCTGTTGGTGCCTCGCCAACTGCGTCTGAAAAATAAAGTGACACACTTTTAGAAATCGGAAGAGGTGCACCAGGCAGTTCTTCGCAGAAGATTTTTCATGTTTAGCCTTTATAATTTTTTGTAGATAGTCCTATTTAAAAATTCTTTTATAGCCCAAGGACAGTCAGGTTCGAAAAGGATCATCTTAAGCAATTCAGCGCTAATTATCATTTTTTTGTACTATTGCGTACTATAACAGCAATACTAATTGTTGGAATAAATTATGGAATTTACTTCAAATTGTATCTCAAAAAGAAAACTGCAAGTGCGAACAATTACTCTTCCTTTATTGATACTTTCATTTTTCAGCTGTTCGGCCCAGACTTCTTCAACCGTTTTAAAAAATGAACTGTTGAACATTTATAGGTCAGACCAGCTGTATCGGGCAGAAATGGCTAAAGTTAAACCGACCGATTTAAAAATTGTAACGCTGGTGCACAAGCAAGATAGCGTGGATGCTATGAATTTAAAAAGAGTAATTGTTATATTAGATTCAACGGGGTATCCCAAACGACAGGAATATGGCGATTCGGCAGGACTCGCGTCATTTTTTGTGATACAACATGCAGACACCAAATACCAGGAAAAATATTTGCCACTCTTTGAGCAGGCCGCAAAAGACAAAGAAATGGATTGGAAAAACGTTGTTTATATGATTGACAGAGTACGACTTGAAAACGGGCAAAAACAACTTTATGGTACTCAGATACAACCTGTAAAGGACTCTGTAACGGGTTACCTGACAGACAAAGCCGTGATTGCACCAATAGAAGACGAGGAGAACGTAAATGAACGAAGAGCAAAAGTTGGACTCGGAACGATTGAGCAGGAGGCAAAAGA
>JBDTGD010000165.1:0-2639 GCA_039937595.1 Ginsengibacter sp.
TTAGCATTTCTACTTAAAAAAATCCCGATGCTTCCCGTACCGCAATAAAGATCATAGACAACTTCATTTCCCGTAAGGTCCGCGAAATCTTTAGCAACATTGTATAAAACTTCGGCTTGTTTGGTGTTGGTTTGGAAAAAAGATTTTGAAGAAATCTTAAAATTAAAATCCGCGAGTTTTTCAATTACATATCCTTTTCCATAGAAAGTTTGAGGTGTCAGATCATTCAAACTATCATTCCACTTTGGGTTGATAGTATAAATCAAAGTGCTAATCTCGGGAACAATTTGTAACAAATAATTGCAGATAGCTTCCCTCTTGTCTTTGTCTTCGTTTCCAAAGACAAGATTCACCATGAGTTCACCTGTGGTACAGTTTCGGATAATAATATTTCTCAAAAAACCACTGTGTTCCTTGATGTCGTAATAACTATAATTATTTTTTTGGGCAAATTCCCTGATACCGTTTCGGATGCGATTGTTCACATCATCCATTAACCAACATTCCTTTATCTCAATGATTTTGTCATATAACCTGGGAACGTGGTATCCAAGCGCACCGCCAGGCCATTGATCTTCACCCAAATCTTCTAATTCATTTTCCGTCAGGTATTTCTTGTTACTAAAGGTGAATTCAAGTTTGTTCCTGTAATGAATTGTTTTCTCAGAACCTAAAATTGGTGAAACAGTGATGTTTTTTAACTTACCAATTCTTTGAAACACATCTCTTACTTCCTGCTCTTTGTATTCTAATTGTTTCCCGTAAGGAAGCATTTGCCATTTACAACCGCCGCAAATTCCGAAGTGAACACAAAATGGAGTAACCCTGTCTTTACTAAATTCTTTTATTTTCACCACTTTCCCTTCGGCCCAGTCTTTTTTATTCCTTGTAAGTAAAAGATCCACCACATCGCCCGGAACAGCACCTTCTATAAAAATCACTTTGCCGTCAATTCGTGCAAGCGCTTTGCCTTCTGCGGCATATCCCGTTACGGACACACTTTCTAAAATAATTTGTTTTCTTTTCACTAATGCAAAAATAAACGATGTTGAGATTGATTTCTGAAGCTAATAAAAATGTTAAGGATTTTGCCGCATCTTTGTTTACAATTCAAATTCAATATTTTTGTTCTTTATCCCCAAAATCAATGAAATTATTTTTTATTAGCTTTTTGACCCTGTTTGCGTTCTCAACTTTAAATGCCCAGGGATTCAAAGTTTCCCTTCATACAACTGATTATAAAAGTGGCCTTGCCTATCTTACTTATTATTATGGTAAGAATATGAACGTTCAGGATTCTGCCATTGTAAATTCAAAAGGAACGGCAATTTTCCAGGGAAAGGAAAAATTAATTCCGGGCGTTTATTCTGTTGTGTTCCCAGGTAAAAATAAATTATATGATTTCATGGTTGACAAAGGACAGGATATTACCATTAAAGCAGATACTTCGGACCTAATCAACAAAACAGAAGTAACAGGTTCGCCCGAAAACGATCTCTTCCAGCAATATCAAAAATACGTTGCCTCCAAAGGTGTGTTTTTGCAAAAAGAAATGGAAGCTTACAAGAACTCGAAAAATAAGGCAGACAGCGCGATACATGAAAAGAAATACAAAGAGCTTAATAATGAATTAAATGATTATCGCGGTAAGATAATAAAGGAACATCCTGAATCGATGCTCGCGGCATTGCTTACCGGCATGAAAGAGCCGGTCGTTTTGAATCCGCATCCTGTAACGCACCAGGATTCATTGGCGAATTATCAATATTATAAAAAGCATTATTGGGATGGAATAACGTTTATGGATGACCGCATCATACGCACTCCTTTCTTTTTGCCGAAAGTGGAGCAGTATTTCAGAAACGTGGTTTCGCCCGTTCCGGATTCTGTAATTAAAGAATCCGACTACTTATTGCTGCTTGCAAGGTCTGCTCCCGAGATGTATAAATTCCTGCTCAACTGGCTTACTGATGAATATATTTATCCAAAATATATGGGGCAGGATGCTGTATTTGTGCACCTGTTTGAAAAATATCATTCTAAAGGCCTCTCGCCATGGCTGAACGAAAAACAAATGAGCACCATTTCCAACAGGGCTTATATGCTAATGTCAAATTTAATCGGCGAGCAGGCTGCAAATCTTGAAATGGTGGATTCAAATGGAATCAGTAAGCCATTATACAATATAAAAGCCGAATATACCGTTGTTTGCTTTTGGGATCCTACGTGTGGACATTGCCGTGTGCAGGTACCCAGGTTTGACTCAATTTATAATGGAAAATGGAAAAATGAGGGCGTGAAAATGTATGGAGTTCTTACTGAAACCAAAGATTTCGATCAATGGAAACAATTTACTAGAGAGCACCACATGGGCAATTGGGTGAATGTATATGAAACCGAGGCGCAGAAAAAAATAGTAGAAGATGCTAAAAAGCCATCCTATAAGCAGTTATACGATGTAACACAAACACCTACTTTGTATCTTTTAGACAAAGACAAAAAAATTATCGCGAAAAAATTGACGATGGACCAAATGAATGATTTACTTCAAATGAAAATAAAAAACCAATCCTCACAACCCGTAAATAGCTCAGTTAAATAAGCCCTTCGCTTAAAATTTCTCTTTGAAAAACCTTATC
>JBDTGD010000166.1:0-9304 GCA_039937595.1 Ginsengibacter sp.
CAGGTGGAAGGAGGAAGTTATTTCAAGGACAAGGCAGGAGTTTATTGGGGATTAAGCCCTAATGAAGACGCAAAAGGCAATGTAATAAACTTTTCCGGGAGCATAGTGGCTGGAGCAGATCCCGAAACTTTCGTTATGGTTAAGGGGGATAAAATAGATTATGCCAAAGACAAATCTAGATTTTACTGGGGAGGAAAAGCGCAATAATTTCTGACGACTATCAGGAACATAAATAGCGTTTGCAATTTTTTGTTATTAATATGGATAGTAAATCCGAAGAAAGAAAACTTAATTTCTATTCTGGCAAAGCATGTATGGGTTAACTTTGTCTGGTCGAATGAAATCTATAAAATACATCCTATCTCTGCCTTTTATTGTGTTGATAAAAATTTATCAGTTAGTAATCTCTCCATGGCTCGGACCATCATGCCGCTATACACCGACATGTTCGCAATATGGATTAGAAGCAATAAAAAAGTATGGACCTTTAAAAGGAGGCTGGCTTACTTTAAAAAGGATCGCGAGATGCAATCCGTGGGGCGGCCATGGACACGACCCGGTTCCATAAATTTTTGTGAAAGCAAATCGCAGCGAAACACTTATTGATTTTGATATTGCTCTTTATAGATACTAATTTCTAAGAAGTTGGTTACTTGTTCTATATTTAAAAATTCTATGGATAATATTTATTTACTCATTTTAATAGGGTTTTTTATTGGTGCTCTCGGTACTTTAATCGGCGCCGGTGGCGGGTTTATTTTGGTTCCTATTTTGATTATTATAAGGCCTGATTTTACTCCTGAAACTATCACCGCGATTTCCATGGTGATAGTTGCCTGCAATGCCATATCGGGATCGGTGGCTTATATGTCTGCAAAAAGAGTGGACTACAAAGCCGGAATTATTTTTGCAATCTGTACAATTCCTGGATCTATACTTGGGGTGCTTACCAGTGAGGTAATACCGCGTGGCTTATTTGATATTATTTTCGGTCTGTTAATGGTGATACTGGCTGCTTTTCTTTTTTTTAAAGGTGCTGGAAAAGAGCCTGTAAATAAACCTGTAGTATCCCGAAAAGGCTGGATTCACCGGCATCTTACTGATAAGTGGGGAGAAAGTTATGATTATGTTTACAACCTCAGATTAGGTATGATCATTAGTTTGTTTGTTGGATATTTTTCGCCGCTGTTAGGCATCGGAGGTGGCATTATACATGTACCCGCAATGACTGAATGGCTCTTTTTTCCTGTTCATATTGCTACAGCTTCCTCACATTTTATTTTAGCAATCATGTCTACCGTGAGCGTTATTGTCCACTATTTACAAGGGAATTACCATGATCCTTTAGTAAGAAAAATGGTGATTGGGCTAGCCATAGGTGTCATTCCCGGAGCTCAACTCGGTGCTTACTTTTCAAGAAAAATAAATGGCAAATATATTATTAAAGCTCTTGCAGTTTCTATTGCCATTGTAGGAATTAAAATACTTATTTCAAGATTTTCATAAGCCTTTCTTTATTTCATAATATTAAATGTTACGAACATAGTAATTATAAATAATGAGAAAAGCCCAAGAAGGAAAATAATATCAGCAATCTTCTCATAGCGATCACTTTTTCCATTTTTGCTTCTGAGGGATAGAAAGGAAAGCACACTACTTAGCATAAACATAAAAATAGCAACTGCAGTGAATTCGTCGATGAGTGTTTTGCCGTCCAGGTTCAATAACTTCAGCGAAGTGAGAACGATAAAACAAATGCCGAGTAAGTTAGAAGAGGTGGTAAGAATATGAGAAGATTTGCCATTTTCGTTTTGCATTTTGAAAAACTTTTATTTTTGATTTCAACAAAGATCATTTCTTAGACGCTCTAAATTTCATGCATCTTTTAATTTTTGCAGAAAGATTTGTTAAGACAAGAGTATTACTAAATGAGGCAGGCAGGCTCTTTACAGTAAACAAACATTTCTCAATGATTTTTGTTTTTTCTTTCATCATCATGATGATTGGTCCCTTGAAAATATTATGTGGAAATGATGCTTGTTAATTTACTAATGTCAAATGTCACTTTGTATATAAAATCAAGTTGCTCTTTTACTTCGGAATTTGTGTGTTTGACATTATCAAAAGAAACGTCTGGTGGAACCGGTTTGTCATCAACAAAATCAGACTTATCTAATTGTTGAAGATCTCTTTGCAGAAGCGACATAGAATTATTCACACTAATTGAAAATTGTTTAGGGTAATATTTCTCATCATTGTATGCAGCGGCGGTAAGGCTGGCAATGTTCGAAGAAAGCACATTATTTAAAACTACAAATTCATAAATTTCTTTCACGTGGTTTTGTTTACTTTTTGGTTCGCTTAGCATCCGGTGCAAGGCGGCTGACAGATTAGCGGTACTAACAAATAATTCTTTGCGCATTAGCTTGTAATCAAGTGTAGAAATTTTATGGCCCGTAAAAATAATCTTCAGCTTCTGCAGGTACTTGATATTTGCTTTTAAAACGTCTGCCATATATTTCTGAAGGTTTTCTGACTCCCATTTGGGGAATAGAAAATAGCTTGCTAAAAACGCCAATGCAGATCCTATTGCAGTATCTAAAAGCCTTTCACTGGCCACATTGAGCGCGCCAAGCCCCAGCAAATGAAAGAGAATAAGTATGTATGGTGTAAGAAAAATCACCATTACAATATAATTCAGTGTTTTGAAGGTATAAGTACCCAGCATAAAAAAAAGCATGAATACAAATAAGATCGATTTGTCCTTTATAAAAAGAAGGAGTAACAAGCCTATGACACCGCCACCGATAGTGCCTAATAACCTGTCTGAGTTTTTTTGCTTCGTAAGGCTGAAGGCAGGTTTTAATATGATAATAATGGTCATTAATATCCAGTAGCTATGATGTCCGTGTGCGAATAATTGGGAGAAGGCATAACCAACGCCGCACGTAATCATAACCCGCAATGAATGCCTGAATATGTTAGATTTGAAATTGAGATTGTTTCTAAAAATGGCACCATTAATTTTTTGATGTGTTACAAATTTTGAATAGTCTCTACGGCTTCGCAAATTTCCTTTTGGGGAAATATCCCCGTGGAAATATTTTAAAATATCATCAGTTTTTTCTCCAAGACTACGCAGATGCACCAATATTTTTTTCAGCATCATAATGCCTTGAGTGTCGGGTAATTCATCAATTTTTTGCTTCAGGTTTTTTAGATCAGCCGACAGGTCAAATTGTTTTCTGTAAACTTTGTTAGCTTGTATAGCTTCTCCAATATTATCGAGTTCCTGTGCAATTTTTCTTATAAAAAGGGAAATTTCTCCTAGAATTCCAGTGTTAGAAAATCTTTCTCTAAGCGATGCATAATCATACCACGTTGCCATGATGTGTTCAAACATATCTACTAAATCTACGAAAGTCAATACAAGTAACTTGCCTGTGCGCGTAGATTCTTTCACCAATGATCTGTTTTTAAACAATATTTCCCTGACGGCATCCTGTTTTTCGTTTACGGATATCTGTTGTTTTAATAATTTGTCATATAAATCATCAATATCTGATTGTGGATTGTACATTTCAGATTTGATCATTAAATATTTTGAGGTCTCATGAATACAATCGCCCAAAGATCGCTGTGCAGGCCTGTATGGAGTAAACCTAAAGAGCAATAGAGCAACCAACATATACCAAACACCCCCGCTTAATATTAGGATACTTTGTATGAACACTTCCTGAGCTGGCACTTTATCAGTCATTTTCAGCACCATAAGAAGCAGTGCCGCGAACCCTACGGAAGTAGCTCTATTGCCATAAACCGAAAACATAGTGAATAAGAAGGAAGCTGCCAGGATAAGAATCCCCATCAAAATTATATTCTGATTACACAACCCGGTAAGAATCGCGCTGATAAAAATAAAAATGTTGCAGTACAACATCCCGTTTCTTTTATGCACTACGGGGCCGGGACCGTCACTAATGCTTACGCATAGCGCCCCCAAAGAAAGAGCGATACCTATTTCCAAATGCCCGAGGTATGAAAAGACTATTGCGGGAATAACAATCTCAAGGGTGATTCTAACACCATCAGCAAGATACTGGCTAAATAAAAAGTAGCGTATTTTATGAGATTGTTTCATTAATTCTTTGCACCAAAGTAAGATAAAATTTTACATCTTAACCTTGCGCGAAAAATTCAGCGTAGCTTACAGTAGACAAGCAAAAAAAAGATATTTTAATTCAGCACTTTAGCTTCTTTTTCGATAGCGATTCCGGTTTGCTCTTTTATTTTATCCCAACCTCCCAACACATTTCTCAGGTTGTGGTATCCTTGCCTTTTAAGAAGGGAAACTGCAATCGTACTTCGATATCCTGCTGCACAATGAACATAGATATTCTGATTTTCTTCCAGGTGCGCGATTTGTGCGACATCAGTCATTTCTGCGAGAGGTAGGTTGACAGCGCCTTTGACATGTCCTTCGGCAAATTCACTAAATTTTCGTACATCCAATACCGCTAGATTCTCATCGAAAGGGATATCCATAGCCAGTTCATCAGCTTCAATGTCTATGATCATATCTGTCTTTTCGCCGGCCTTTTTCCATGCTTCATACCCGCCGTCCAAAAAGCCTTCTACTTTTTCAAATCCAACACGGGCAAGCCTTACGACCGTTTCTTCTTCTTTACCCACATCAGTTACAAGAACTATCGGTTCATCAAAAGAAAGCAAATTGCCGGCCCATTCAGCGAATCGTCCCTCAAGTCCTATAAAAATAGAATTGGGTACAAAACCTTCGGTAAATACATTTGCATCTCTTGTGTCGAGTATTACGCATCCATTAGCCGCTTTTTCTTTAAACTCTTTTATTGAAAGAGGTGTAAGGCCTATAGATTTTACTTTTTCAAGATTGCTATAACCCTCTTTATTTATTTTTGCATTAATGCTAAAATAAGCGGGTACCTCTTCAAGGTCGCTGACCACTGATTTTATAAATTCTTCTTTTGTTTGTGGTTGCAAAGCATAGTTGATTTTTTTCTGAATGCCAATGGTACTTTGTGTTTCTGTACCAATATTTTTACCACAACTGCTTCCGGGCCCATGGGCGGGATATACAATTATGTCATCAGCCAAAGGCATTATTTTATCATGCAAAGAATCGTACATAATGGCAGCAAGTTCTTCTTTGGATAGATTTCCACTACTCAGGTCGGGGCGCCCTATATCTCCTATGAATAATGTATCACCAGTAAAAATACAATAAGGTTTATTTTTCTCATCTCTTAAAAGATAGCAGGTAGATTCAATGGTATGGCCAGGTGTGTGAAGTACTTCTAAAGTAATATTTCCGATTTTAAATATCTCACCATCTTTGGCAAGATGAAATTGAAATTTGGCTTCTGTATGTGGCCCGTACACAATGGTTGCCCCGGTTTGTTTACTAAGGTCTAAATGACCACTCACAAAATCCGCGTGAAAATGTGTTTCAAAAATAAATTTGATAGTGGCATTATGTTCCCGTGCCATTTGCAAATACTTGTCCGTATCTCTCATTGGATCAATGATTACGGCTTCTCCATTGCTTTCTACAAAATAAGCTGCTTCACTTAAGCAGCCTGTATAGATCTGTTGTATAAACATATAAAATATATTAAAAAAGTAAATGCCTTATTTAAGAAGAATTCCTAAATAAGGCATAAACATTTTATCAGCAAAAAATGTTGCCCCAAAAACTATAATCAATGATTACCCCACAAGGTTTTGCACGAACTTATTGATTTCTGCAATGCGCTTTTCATTAATAGTGTAAAAAATGAATTTGCCTTCACGCACTGTATTGACTATTTCAGCCTTTCGTAAAATAGCAAGATGTTGTGAAGCAACAGATTGCTCCAGGCGTAGTTTTACATAAAGTTCTGTAACTGTAATTCTTTTATGTTCATCTATCGTCTTGAGAATCAATTGCCTTAATTTATGATTCAGAGCTCTTAAAACTAGTGCTGACTTTTTTATCTTTAAATAATCCATATCTCTGAGCGCTTCGCTTTCATTACCGTGCTCAAGGTGTACTGGCGGGTGATTTTGGACTGTAGTAGTCATTGTAAAAATTGGTTTAAATGATATGATAAATGATTTTAAACAAGAAATATATTCTTCTAATACAAAAGTACGTATTGTAAATAGATATAGTTTGTAATGAAATATTAAAATGTGATTTTTTTTCTATTTATTTTTCTCTGTCGTTTGAAATTCTTTTATATATATGGCAGAAGCATTTGCGGCATTTACGAACTTTTTTTCCTGGAATTTCTTCCATGAAAAAGCACCGAAGGTTTTTGTGGAGATGGCTGGTCCGTTAAAAAAATTTGATTTTGGTACGTCAGGGTTTAGATTTTCAAATTTTTCAATACCTGAACCGGTAAAATAGATAGAATGCCTCGAAATTAAATCCTCAAAACTATTTTTCGTCAAGACTATTGCAGATGGCGGGATTATCTCCTTTAGATTTTGGTCGTATACAGCAGTGAATACTTCCATTCTGCGGGCGTCTATCATAGAGCAGTATAATGACTCTTTACTGACATTGTCAATAAGTGAAAGTGCCATAACTTCCAGTGTGTTGAAAGTAACAAGCGGAATATTTAATGCGAAGCACAATCCTTTCGCGCTTGCAAGACCTACCCTTATACCTGTGTACGAGCCCGGTCCGGCAATTACTCCAATCGCGCATAATTCATTTGCTTGTATATGGGCATCAAGTAAAATTTGATTGATGGCAACATGCAGGAAAGAGGCATGCTGCTTAGGGTTTGAGTTTTCGAATGTGTTCAATACTTCTGCCCCATCACATAAGTTTACAATTGCATTTTCCGTAGCGGTATGAATATTTAATATAAAGTTCATTGGTAACAATTAAAAATTTCCTGGTTCTTCTAAAAATAATTTTTCTAATGTGGAGGCAGGTGCATAACGAATTTCGTTTTCAGATAATTTTTTAAGTAAACAATAAATATTTTTAATGCCTATCTCTTCTGCCCATTCAAATGGGCCGTTTGGATAGTTGGTTCCTAATTTCATCGCGGCATCTATTTCCTCAATGGTACTTATATTTTCTCCTAACGCAAAAAAAGCTTCGTTTATAATCATACTTATTACCCTTGTGCTCACAAAACCCGGTTCATCCTTTACAAAAGTAATTTCCCGGTTCAACGATTGAAAAATATTTTTTACACTTTCAGGATTATTAGAAACTATTTCCCACAATTCGTTTTTTAAAAAACCCGGCCATCCGTTAATCCTATGTACATTTGTTGGAGCATTTAATTGCGACAAGGTTTCAATCGCTTTATTTACGAAAACAGGTTTCCCGCTAAAGTTTCCAAAATCCAATCTTCCCGGTGAATCTAAAAAAATAAAAAAAACATCATAATCTTTATGATCTTCATTTTCAGGATGACGGTTTTTTATCGCCAGTTTATTATTTCGATCTGTATTGAATGTTTTCAATTCCTTCTTTTGATCTTCATTTGCCGCGATAAAGATTTTCATAATGAAATTTTCGCAAAAATAGGTTTGTTATTTGAACGAAAGTTTTGCAACTTTAATGTCTCTTTTAAAACAATTGAAAATGAATAAAACTATAATAAACACAACTAAAGCGCCCGCTCCGATAGGTCCATATAGCCAGGCAGTGAAAGCGGGAGGGTTTTTGTTTTTGTCGGGCCAGATAGCTTTAGTACCGGGAACCTCGGAATTAAAAATTGGTAATATTGCAGAAGAAACCCGACAGGTAATGGAAAATCTGAGAGCGGTGCTGGAAGAAGCAGGTTTCAATTTTGGAAGCGTAGTGAAAACCTCTATCTTTTTGAAAGAAATGAGTTCTTTTGCAACCGTAAATGAAGAATACGGAAAATATTTTGATAAAGATTTTCCGGCCAGGGAAACCGTCGCAGTAAAAACATTGCCAAAGGATGTAAATGTAGAAATCAGTATGGTAGCTTTTGGATAAAAGAAAGAATGTGGGGAAAATCCCGGAGCAAAGGCAGGGTAATTTTTATTTACACAGAAAAAATAATCAAATTGAACAGGCAGGTAATCATCACAGCCAAAGCGCACAATTACTTAACTGAAACGCTGCAGCATAAGGGATATTCAGTTCTCTTTTCGGAAAAGATATCTTATGAAGAACTTAGCGGCATCATTAGCCAGGCTGAAGGTTTGGTAGTAACTACTAGAATGCCGATTGACATCCCTTTAATTAATAAAGCAACTCGTCTGAAATGGATTGGGAGATTAGGGAGTGGGATGGAATTAATTGATGTGGATTATGCTGAATCAAAAGGGATAAAATGTGTAAGTACTCCCGAAGGAAACAGGAATGCTGTAGCAGAACATGCCATGGGGCTCTTACTGAATCTTACCAATAAAATTAGTTCCAGTTTTGAAGAAGTTAAGGACCATAAGTGGATAAGAGATGCAAATCGTGGAGTAGAATTAGAAGGGAAAACGGTTGGCATTATCGGTTATGGAAATACGGGATCTGCATTTGCAAAGCTTCTATCATCTTTTTCCGTAACTGTTTTGGCTTATGACAAGTACAAGTACGATTTTGGGAACAGTTATGTGAGGGAGGCGAATTTTGAACAGGTTTGCCGCTATTCGGATGTCATCAGCCTGCACGTCCCTCTTACGCACGAGACCGAGCAAATGGCTAACGAACATTTTTTTAATTCGTTGGAACGAACTCCTTATTTTATTTCTACATGCCGTGGAAAAGTAACCGATTTAGCAGCTTTGGTGGTCGCCTTAAAAAATAAAAAAATCGCCGGTGCAGGGTTAGATGTTTTGGAAAATGAAAAATTATCTACTTATTCAAAAGACGAAAATCAGAGGTTCAATTGGCTGGTGGCGCAATCAAATGTAATCCTAACGCCACATATTGCCGGATATTCCTACGAAGCTTTATATAAAATGGCAAAAATTCTTTTGGAAAAATTAGGATTGAAGTAAATTTCTAATTTCTTATATTTGTATTTATACAACGTCTTATTAAATATGGGGCGTTGTATTTTTTTTCATCAGTATGTAAATCTTGATAATAAAAAAATGATGTTATGAGTGTAAACTATGTAACCAAGGACACCTTTGAACAAATGCAGGCAGAGTTGCAGCACATGAGATCTGTTGATAGACCTGCTGCATCCAGGGCCATAGCAGAAGCACGTGAAAAAGGCGACCTGAAAGAAAACGCAGAATATGATGCCGCTAAGGAGGCACAGGGTATGCTTGAGGCTAAAATAAAACA
>JBDTGD010000167.1:0-6773 GCA_039937595.1 Ginsengibacter sp.
ACGTTCGTACAAACTCCCAAACAGGAGATACCACTATTCCTGCTAATTCTTACCTCGTATTTCATGTTCAGATTTTGGATGTTCAAAATAATTAGTTGAAGAAAATTTTGAAAGGAATTTTTGTGTAGGGTTAATTGAAGTGCCTTTCCGCTCTATGGGACTAAAGCAATAAATAATCGGAATTTTTATTTATTGCAGTAAATCAATAAATAACGCGAATTCCTATTTTGTCCGCCATCAGTCTTTATTAATTTTAAAATTGGCTTTTAAATGCTCCCATTCATTTTTTAAAATTCCATAATAAACAGTGTTGCGCCTGTAGCCGTCATGCATCAAAGTATGGCTTCTTAATGTGCCTTCAAATTTTCCGCCGATTTTTTCTATTGCATTTCTTGAAGCCGTATTTCTTTCATCTGTTTTGAGTTCTACTCTTTCAGCGCCAAGTTGTTCAAAAGCATAACTCAATAAAAGTAACTTGCAATTCCGGTTCAGCCCTGTGCGCTGAAAGCCTTTACCAATCCAGGTGGCGCCTATTTCAACCCTACTGTCGGCATTGGAGATATTTAAAAAACCAGTGCTTCCGGCATAAGCATTTTTCTTTTTATCGAATATGATGAAATAATAACGCGTTTTGTTTTTTCTTTCTTCCATTGCATTGTCCAGGTAATCTCTTAATAATGATTCGGAATAAACAGCCTTTGGGAAAAATTTAAAAAGGTTTCTATCTTCCGTAGCAATGTTTAGTAAATTATTAAAGTCTGAAATTTGTAGTGGCCTTAATAGAGCCATGGTATTCTCAAGGATAATTTCTTTGTCAAATGGAAAATTCATGTTAATTGATTTATGTTTTGCTAATAACTAATAACTTGTAACTAATCACCTTATAACTGATATCTAATAACACATTTCTCCTGCCTCACAATATTCCCAACAAGTCCCACATTTTTCTTCTTACCGCGTTTCCGCTTCCATCAAAATTATTAATTACAAAAGAAAAAGTATACTGATTATTGTCTTTGCCTTTTATGTATCCTGTATAAGAGATTACTCCATTGATAGATCCGCTCTTCATTTTAATACCACTGATGGTGGGCAGCGCACTATAAAAAGAAGGAAACCAGCTTTGCTTTCTCGCGTATTCCATTACGGTTACCAGCGCCTGGGTAGTTACGCGATTGGAAGGGGAGAGGCCGCTTCCGTCAACAATATTGATGGCATACGGTTCAATGCCTTTGTCTTTCCAGAAATTATGAATCACGTTTACACCGCTGTCTGTGTTACCCACTTTTGTAAAATTATAAGCCATTGTTTTTAACAACGCTTCTCCATACAAATTGATGCTCCGCCGGAGAAAATGAAAGACGATACTGTCTAATGACGGTGATGTGTAGGTGTAAAAAACTTTTGGCTGTTCTGCATTATTTTGGGCGGGATAGTTTTCTGCAGTTGCTTCTAAAGATTGATTTTTCAATGCAGCCTCCAGCGTTAAAGCCAGTTGGGTGGCAGGATGTGGCATAGCGCCTGAAATAGTAAAATGATTTTCGTTGATGGGAGTTGTTCCTCTTACGAAGCCGAAAGAATCATCAAGTGGCATATAGATATAATTGTTGTCGCCGCTTCCTATGGCTGCGGAAGTCACCATTGATTTCAGATGTAAGCCCTCGACAAAAGCAGGATTTGTACCTGCAATAGTTACGGGGTCGCCAACATTACTCCCTGATTTTAAATACAGGTCGTATTGATTTTCGCGCCAGTTGAGCGTCCTCGCACCGGCGCCGTAATAATTGCCAATATCCTGCCATGCCCACCCGTCGGGCGTAACTTCGCTGTTCCATAAACTTTCATCCGCATATACATGGCCTTTTATCTCGCGTATGCCTGCCTGTGCGATGGCTTTTTTAAAACCAGCGATTACATTCTCTTCGTTAGCCTGGGTGTATCGCCAGCTTCCCAAAGTAGGGTCGCCACTGCCTTGTAGAATAAGATTTCCATTTAAAACTCCGTTTACTATAGTTCCTGTATAGCCAAGCGTGGTTTTGTAAGTATAATCATGGCCTAACAATTCAAATGCAGTGGAAGCAGTAATTACTTTCTGGCAACTTGCCGGAGCTACGCCAATATTTGTATTTACTTCCGTTACGGTTTTCCCTGTAGTAGTATTGATCACATATAGGCTGATGGTAGCATGTTTAAAGGTTGAATCCTCCGCCAATTTTTTAAATGCGGAGTTAAAAACCCTGTCAATATTTTGTGCATATGCCTGGGTTGTAACAATAGCAAGGAGGAGAATGAATAATTTTTTCAATGAAAAGAATTTAGAATTTTTAAAAAATCAGAGGTCAAAAATATAATTTTCTTGTTTAATCGGGTTGACGGTCTTGTTTAACCTGTCTGGACAGTCCTGTTTAATCTGTCTGACGATCCTGTTTAATCTGTCTGACGGTCCCCGTCTGAAAGATTATGACGAGAAACATCAGTCTGACGGTCTCCGTCTGACTGGTCAAGACTTTCAGACAAAAGACGGGCAGACGGGGACCGTCAGACCGTAAGAATAAAGTTTCTCTTTAAATTTGCAGAATGAAAAATATATATGCTTCAGTAATTACGATTGGCGATGAACTGCTGATAGGACAAGTAATAGACACCAACAGCGCGTGGATAGCACAACAATTAAACAGGGTAGGTATTGCCGTAAAAAATCGTCTCTCTGTTGGGGATGATGCAGATGAAATATGGAACGCGCTTGATATAGAGCAGAAAGCATCTGATGTTGTTTTGATAACCGGCGGCCTGGGCCCTACCGGAGATGATATTACCAAATCGCTTTTATGTAAATATTTTAATGGTAAAATGATTGTGGATGAAGGGGCTTTGCAAAATGTAAAGAGCCTTTTTGAAAAAGTCTATCACAAGCCGGTCAGCGAAGTAAACTTAAAACAGGCCGAGGTGCCTGATGTATGTGAAGTGATACAGAATAAAAGAGGCTCCGCTCCGGGAATGCTTTTTCACAAAGAAGGAACTGTTTTTATCAGCATGCCGGGCGTTCCTTACGAGATGCAGGGAATCATGGAGGATGTAATTCCCTACCTCGAAAAGAGTTTTGAGTTACCTGAGATAATTCATAAAACCATTCTAACTGCAGGGATAGGTGAATCAGCGATTGCAGAAATGATTAAGGATTTCGAAAAAGAATTGCCTAAGGAAATCCGGTTAGCTTATTTGCCTAATTATGGAATGGTGAGGCTTAGGCTTACTACGTCTGGCTTCGATAGAATAAAAACCGAAAAAGTAATTAATGATCGTTTTATTGAATTAAAAAAATTAGTAAAAGAATATATTGTCACCAATGAAGACGAAACGATGCAGGAGGTATTGGGCAAGATATTATTGAAAAATAACGAGACCATTTCAACTGCCGAAAGTTGCACGGGAGGCGCTATTGCAAGCCTTATTACGTCCGTACCCGGCGCGTCTGCTTATTTCCAGGGGAGCATTGTCAGTTATTCTAATGATGTAAAACAGTCATTGTTAAATGTGAAAAAAGATACGTTGGAAAAATATGGCGCCGTGAGTGAAGAAACCGTAAAGGAAATGCTTTCGGGATTATTGCAAAAGATGAATACTACTTTTGGTATTGCTGTTTCAGGAATCATGGGGCCTGATGGCGGCACTGATGACAAACCTGTTGGCACGGTATGGTTAGCTGTAGGAAGCAAGGAAGGTCAAAAGACTTATCATTTAAAGCAACGGTTTGAAAGAAAGAAAAATATTGAGGTTACTGCAATGATGGCGCTGAATTTAATGAGGAAATTTATTGTGGAGTAGTGAAGCGTGAATGGTGAATCGTCAAGCGCGAATAACCTATAAGGTTGGCAGCCCGGCCATTAACCATAGCTAAACCTTATAGGTTTTTAAGTATCAGCCTCCGTACCCGGCGATTAAATTAATGGTAAGCGCAATCATAATCGTATTAAATCCAAATGAAATTAAACCATGCAGTAACGCAAGATTTCTAAATCTTTTTGATGTAATCTGCACATCAGAAACCTGGAAAGTCATTCCCAATACGAAAGCATAGTAAGCAAAATCAAGATACTCAGGTTTCTCATCACCCGGAAAATCCAGCCCTCCTTCGTGAGTGTTTGGCTTGGTTTTATGATCTCCATAATAGATATGGGCGTAGCGTAATGTGAAGATTGTATGAATCAAAAACCATGAAAGAAGCATTCCCAGTACTGCTATAAGCAATCTCCATGAGACGCCGGAGCTGCCATGTTTTTTTGTAATGATTAATAATAATACGGCAAGAATACTCGCGAAAGTGGAAATTAATATTATGGCAAAAATAATAGTACGGCTGGGATCCTGTACTTTGGATTGCTCCCGTATCTGCTTTGAATTAGTAATAAAAAATGTAATCCAGCTCATCATAATGAGGCATAGGCTAAAGGTATCCCATCCAATCATTAGGTGCGATAATGAGTCAATGTTTTTTAAATCAACTATCAAATAGGCTACCACCGCTATTATAAGGCAAATGAAAAGTTTTTGAAAAGAATGAATTCTCTCAAAAAATGGAATTTTTACAGAATTTTTTAACGCTTCTCCCATCGAATAATTAATTATTTGTCAAATATACCGTATGCAATTCCTGTTTGAATAAACTTTTTTGTTTTTGAATAATTCCATTTTTTCAAAATAACAGCCGGCAAACTTTGAATAAAATTTTGCGGGCCGTATTAAATTTCTAAGATAAGGCTTTATGCATTTTCTTAACGCCTGCCTCTACTATTTGGGAATTGATAAAAAAGCCCGAATTGAAATACATTACTGTGAATTGTTGTAGCAGTTGAAGTGTTATTGATGTTACTGATTCCAATATTATACCGGGCATCAAATCCGAGACCTGAAGATGTGAGATAACCGAGACCAAGTGGTATTGAGAAGTTGGTTTTTTTAAAGTTGTCTTTAACATCAACAGATACATTTCTTGTTTTGCTTTTTGCATTCATCAAAAAACCAAGCTGTGGTCCAAACTCAATTCTGAAGCCATTATCAAACATATATTGTGCCAGCACCGGAATGTTTAAATAACCAAGATTGAGCGATGCACTACTATTCGATTTACTTTGGTATCCTTCTTCAGAATAGTACATTTCGGGCTGGATGGCCCATTGACGGCTCGATGTGTGTATGTGTGCCAGTATACCCAGGTTAAAACCTATTTTAGTTTGCATATCCTCATTAGCCGGGCTGGAATTTATAGAGGACGCATTCAACCCTCCTTTAATTCCAAAATGTACGTCTTGTGCCTTTACACTACATAAAATAAAACATGCAGCAATAAAAATAATTGTCTTTTTCATAATTTTTTTTAAGTGAAATAATAATTTTTTCTTATTTACCAACCCTTGCAAATGCCATACCGATTTTTAAAAAGTGTTTTAAGTGCTTATCTTTGTCCACTGATTTTTATCCGCCCTTTCAAGGCCTGGTTCATCCTGTAAATGTCCCATGCAAACCCGGATAAAGACTTTTCTTATGGCATTATTACATAATCGTGTTTCTCAAAAAGAACTGAAGAAGAAATTATTTGAGGAAGCTGAACACCGCATTACTATTTCTTTTTACAAGTATGCATTTATTGAAGAGCCCAATACTTTCAGGGATGCCTTTTACAAAAACCTGGATGAATTAAAAGTCTTTGGGCGTATTTATGTAGCGCAGGAAGGCATTAACGCGCAGATGAGCATCCCGGAAAATAATTTTGAAAAATTTAAAGAATATCTAAACACCATTTCTTTCTTAAAAGATGTTCGTCTGAATATTGCTGTTGATGATGACGGTAAGAGTTTTTGGGTCTTAAAAGTAAAAGTGAGAAATAAGATTGTTGCCGACGGCATCAACGATCCGAATTTCGATATGAGCAAAAAGGGGAAATATGTAGATGCCGATTCTTTCAACAAACTCACTTCCGACCCTGAAACTGTAGTGGTGGATATGCGCAATCACTATGAATATGAAGTAGGCCATTTTGAAAACGCGATTGCTATTCCATCAGATACTTTCAGGTCGCAACTACCCATGGCCGTTAGTATGCTTGATGAGAAAAAGGATAAGAACATCATCATGTACTGTACAGGAGGCATCCGGTGCGAAAAGGCCAGTGCGTATATGTTGCTAAACGGCTTTAAAAATGTGTATCACCTGGAAGGCGGCATTATTCAATATGCCAATAAAGTAAAAGAAGAAAATTTGCCCAATAAATTTTTAGGAAAGAATTTTGTCTTCGACGGCAGGCTAGGGGAGAAGATAGGCGATGAAATAATCAGTTATTGCCATCAATGTGGTGCTCCGTGCGATACGCACACGAATTGCGCAAACGAAGGCTGCCACCTGCTTTTTATTCAATGTGAATCCTGTGCCAAAAAATATGACGGTTGTTGCTCTGTTGAATGCCAAACAACTTTTAATTTGCCTGAGGATGAAAGAAAAGAAAAACGAAAAGGTGTGAAAAATGGAATTATGATCTTTAATAAATCAAGAGAACGGATGGATGGATTGATGAAAAAGGAAGTACAATCTTAAAATGAAATACCATGATATCAGTAGCTGCGTGTTTTTATACGCTGGAAGACTATGCAAAACTTTTGGAAATCTCTGACGACAGAGAAAGTATGTGTGATACTTATGAAGATTGGTTAGTGCAGTTTATGAAGGCGAGGAACGGCCTTGAAGAGGAGGGTATGGCAGTAAGCCCTGTCCGGATAAAG
>JBDTGD010000168.1:0-7531 GCA_039937595.1 Ginsengibacter sp.
CTACCTTCTACCTGCATAAATACAGGTGACTCTGTCAACACTTTTACAGCATTAAGAAGAATAGATTTGCTTTCGACACATCGTACCACTGACTCAGAAGCCTTATCTCCCTGCACACTTAAACCATTTACCGAAGCATCTTCCACATGGTCAAATATTATCGCCGGTCTCGCGTCGGAAGTCGTTTTTTCGAATCGAATATTTTGAAGCATTAACCCTTTTACATTCCTCGCATAGAGCGCATAAGAAGGCGGAATGCCCATTTCAAAATATTCTCCTGCTATTTGAGGTACATTACGTACAGCGCCTTGTGCTGGTGTACCGCCTCCGGGGAAAGTAACATGCACATCACTGAAAGAGATATTTTCAAGGTATACATCGTCAATAGCATCCAATGTTATACAAGAAAAAAATTCAGCGGGGCGAAAATCACTGCCTTCCGCATAGGGAGGTGTAACGGGCTTCACAACACTAGCTCTTATATTGCTGAAGGAAATATTGCGTACAATTCCGGGCACATCGGCTAACGCTTCCGTGCCGTCATTTCCTGTGGTCAGGCCAATAGAAATCGGGCCGGTAACGTCTTTCATAATAATATTGGAGAATAAAATGTTTTCAAGACGCGAACCTCTCCCGCACAGCATTTTGATGGGACATCCATACGTTTCGTAAATGATACAATTAGATACGGTTATATTTTCGGCAATGCCGCCACCGAAACGAAATATTGACCAACGTGTGCTGAAAGAAGAGTCACTTATCGTGATAAACTGGCAACTTCCAAACAGCGCGCAGGCATCGTCTTCAACCTGCACATCGCATTTGCTTATATGTACATATTTGCTGCTTATAAAATGAAACCCGTCGTTATTGTGAATAACGCGGCTATGAATGCGTAATCCTTCAAACTTTGCATACTCACACTGTACCACCCTGAGAGAATGATAAGCACAGTCTTTCAAAAAAATATCGTTAACGGCAATATTTTTACACTGATAGAATAAGAGATGATAAGGACGTTGCTCGTCGCTAATGCCTGCCGGTGATGGAACTCCTTTTGCAGGACTTAGAAATCTTCCACCGTTTCCGTCAATGGTTCCGTTCCCTTCGATGCTGAAATTTTCTGCTCTAATCGCATATATCAACCCTACATTTCCATCATCCAGCGTGGTGTCTCCGGTGAGAGGTATATTTTTATCTGCATAATATTGCTTTCCATCATCGGTGCCCAATAACACACCCTTCGCAGCAATGTGAAGGGTTACATTGCTTTTTAGTTGCACCGTGCCTATTACAAACACCCCGGCAGGAACTACTACAATGCCGCCCTCGTCATTATTACAAGCATCGATAGCTTTTTGTAACGCTAATGTATCCAGTGTTTTTCCGTCTCCTGCGGCTCCGTAATCCCGGATGTTATAAACCCGCGTTCCTGAATTTTTGTCCTCCGGCGGACTATCTATATCGTTATTTCCGGCAAATACTTTTGCGGGCGAAGCCAATAAACCGGCTGTGCCGATAGAAGCTGTGGTCAGGTAGCCAAGTAATTTTCGTCTTGAAAGTGAATTGTCTTTTGGGTGAGGCATATGGTATCTAATTTAGATTTTTAAAGACTTGTTTTTATAGCAGTTTACAAAGTTTGTAAATTCAGAATTTAAAATAAGTCTCTATTCGATAACTATTTGTCACTAAAGAGTAAACAAATAAATTCCTTCGATTCTTATTTTTTCAAAAACTCTTCAAAGACAAGAATAAAACCATATTAATTTCTTTGCCTGGAAACAAATCAAAAAATAATCTGTATTTCATCAGGCCATAAAACAATTAAACGATTATGCTCAAGATAGTTTTCAATCCGTAGCCAATGCTCTTTGAAATATAATGTTAACTCATGGTTTTTAATATTTCCTAACCGGAATAATACAATTTTAGGACTGCTTTCAGATTGCAATGCCCTATAGTAAAAATCTTTATCGCGGGATAGAATGGTATAATTTTTCTCTAAAGCTAAATCCCAAATCTCACTGTCAGGCAATGAATTGGAAATATCTTTCATAAACAAAAAGTTTCCGGTTTGGAAAAAAGAAAACTCTTTACGCAGATTAATATCAACTAAATAAATCATGAAGCATGTTGTAATAAGACCGAACTGGACACCGGCGATAGTTCAGTTAGCCTGGCGGCATATAAGAGGCTTGCCATTAGATCTTCTTTTTCTAAAAATGGAAAGGCTTCTAAAATATCCTCTATGGTATCCCCGGCAGAAAGATGTTCCAGTATCATACTGACAGTCATGCGCATCCCCCTTATGGTAGGCTTGCCACCACAAACCCCGGGAACTATAGTTATTCTTTCTAAAAGGTTATCCATACAAACAGATTTATTGGTAAAGCTAAGAAATATTAAGATGAAATATGGGGTCATTCGCGCAGTTGGCGTAAGCTTTTTAGCAAAGATATTTGTGCGTTAGCCATGCTTGTGCCCAAGTGTATAAAATCTGTATTTATGAAACCTCAAACAGTAAACTTACCACCCCGATAGCAATCCGGGCCTCACCTGGAGTGCAATAGTAAACCAACAAATAACCGGACTTTCTCATTTGTTTTGCAATTCAATTGAATTCTCACAGTTTCTGATAATCTTAAATTGCTAAATTCACATTTGTCTATATAGAACATCTCATTGATTGTATTTTTTATAATCTGGTATTTTGAAATTAGCAGAAAATAATTGCATGAAAAAAGAAATTTTAATAAGTACCATTTTTCTGATAGCTATATGCAAAATTTCCATTGGCCAGATAAATGAACCACACAACTTGCATGCACACTACATTTATCATAATACGATATTCGACATCAACAATAATTTCATCATTGAGCCCGGAAGAAAAATTTCTCCTCTGTTTATCTACTTCCCTTTTAAAGCAGAACATCTTTTAATAACCGGCTCTGAATTAAAAATAAGCATCACAGAAATAAATAAGAAAGATAGTCTACAATATGGAAATTCTGTTTCTCCTGTCGTCATAGACACTCTATCAGCGGATTCCAATCTTTTTCAATTAAAGAATTTGCAACTGAAGGTAAAAGAAAATAATAAAATAATAAATGACTGGAATGATGTTCTTAATTATCCCTCTTTCCGGGATTCATCTATTGCTCTAAAAGACAATCCCAATCGTTTCAAAAAAAGCTACCGGGTTTTTAATGACTTTCTAAATGTAAATGATAGCATAGAGATTGAATTCAGGAATAAAAATAATTTACAGGTGCTTACATCGTATTCTTTAAAACGAATTGAATCGCCGATTGCTCCTTTCCTGGCTATGAATCTACAGGACTCGTCCAAAACAGAAAGTATAACCGCCTTTATTCAAAAGGCTATTGCGGAAAAAGATAAACAGATGAAAAGTATCAATACATTTTATGCTGATTGGCCGGCTCCCTTCGGGGAGGGGAATAGTAACGAAAGATATTTTCCGTCTTCCAAACTGGCATTTTATTTCAGAAAACCCAATGCTAGTTTTCCGGATTCTTCTCTTGAATACAGGCTTACAGGCGGCGAAGCCGTTGATACGGCGTGGCGCAAAAGCGGGCATCTAATAATCATTCCGAAGTTGGAATCAAGCAGGCATTATGTTTTATCGGTTCGCTATATTAATTACCCTGAAATTGTTTGGAAAAAAACTTTTTACGTTGCGCCGGAATGGTACCAGAAAAATACTTTTTATATGTTAGCCGGTTTTGCGGTCACTTTGTTGTTGATGTTCTTTTTGTTTCTTTTATATCGCCAAAGGCTAAAAAAAGAAAAAGAACGGAAAGCAAAACTCAAGCTGGAACTACGTTCTATAAGGTCGCAGCTAAACCCACATTTTGTGTTCAATGCTCTGGGCTCAATACAAAGTCTTATTAATACGAATGAAATTAATAAAGCCAATCTATACCTTACAGAATTCAGCAATCTTTTAAGGGAATCTTTGAAAACAGGTGATAAAGACTTTGTTCCTTTGGCCACTGAGTTACAAATGATTGAAAGCTACATAAAGTTGGAGCAATTAAGATTCGGCTTCAATTATAAAATCAGTATAGATGATTCAATTAATCCAAGTGAAATACAAATTCCTTCCTTGCTCATCCAGCCATTGATTGAAAATGCGGTGAAGCATGGAATATCCGGAATGGGAGCAAATGGAAAAGTATCAGTTGATTTTTTTAGGAAAGATAAAACGATGTACATTCAAATAAAGGACAATGGAAAAGGATTTGATATAAGGCAAACACAAAATGGATATGGATTAAAATTAACACGCGATAGGATTCATTTATTAAATCAAACCCATAAGGAAGAATTTATAACTATGAATATAAAAAGCGAAAAAGAAAAGGGAAGCAATCTACTTTTATCCTTTAAAAATTATTTAGAAGAATAATGATAAACGCGGTAATAATTGACGATGAACAAAATAACATTGACAACTTAAAAAGCTTGCTCCTAAAGAATTGTGGAGAGGTGGAAATTTCAGGAACAGCAATAAATGCAAAAGAAGGCAGGAAAATTATTATGCATAATAATCCTGATCTTGTTTTCCTGGATATTCAAATGCCTGGAGAAAACGGTTTTGAATTATTGCAATCACTTTCTAAATATTCATTCGACGTTGTCTTTGTAACAGCTTTCGATCAATACGGAATAAAGGCGGTAAAGTTTGCCGCCATTGATTATTTATTGAAACCAATTGATATTGAAGAATTAAAAATCGCTGTAAAAAAAGCAGAAGAAAAAAAAGCGAAAGGGTATCAAAATAATCAAGTGAATAATTTACTGCAATTATTAAGAGACAACCGCGACGAACATCGTATTGCTTTATCTTCCACTCAGGAGATAAGATATGTAAAGCCATCAGATATCATCAGGTGTGAATCTTCAAATAATTATACCACTTTTTACTTAACATCTGGCGAAAAGTTATTGATTTCAAAACCCATATATTTCTATGAGGAATTATTGAATGATTATGGTTTTATTCGTTGCCATCAATCCCATCTTGTAAATAGAAAATTCGTAACAAGCTTTATCAAAGAGGATAATGGTTATTTATTGTTAGAAGATAATACAAGACTACCTGTTTCAAAACAAAAAAAGGAAAGGATTAAAGAATGGCTTATTAAAAAATAAGAAACAACCTGTTTTATTTATAGTAAACAAACCAATTTCCTCAATTCTTATTTTACAAATAAATCTTCCATCGATTTATTTTTCGTCTGCTGATGAGCAGTACATACCAGGTACAGGGATGTCAAGCAGACGCAGGTACACACTCAACTGGCCACGGTGGTGATAGATGTGACTAATTAAAAGAAAATTTATTGCCGGGATGAAGCAGTAAGCCTGTCGCTTACCAGGCAAAGTGATATATTATCAGACCTTGACCATCTGCTTTCCAATATTCTCACCTGTAAATAACCCGATAAATGCGGAAGGAAGATTTTCAAAACCCTCAACCAGGTTTTCTTTATATTTCAATTTGCCTTCCAGGTACCATTGTGCAAGTTTTTGTTTGGCCTCGCCAAATTCATCTTTAAAATCGAAAACCACAAAGCCTTCAATACGCGCACTTTTTTTAATAAGCATATGCTGTGGACGCGGGCGTTCGGGGGGTGCTGCTTCATTATAAACCGCAATCTGTCCGCAGATTACTATACGGGCTTTTTTATTGATCAGTTCAAAGACGGCATCGAATAATTTTCCACCCACATTGTCAAAAAATACGTCTACTCCATTGGGGCAAGCAATGCTAAGCACTTTTCCGAGGTCATCACTTTTTTTATAATTAATGCCCTTGTCAATGCCCAATTCTTTTTCCAAATAATCAATCTTCTTATCAGAGCCTGCAATACCGACTACCCTGCAGCCCTTTATTTTGGCTATTTGTACGGCAGCACTTCCCACTCCACCTGCAGCTCCGGAAACCACCACCGTTTCTCCTTTTTGAATCTTGCCGATTTTTTCAAGACCGAAATAAGCAGCGAGGCCCGGTACGCCTAATATGCCAACAGCAGTAGAAATCGGTGCCAAACCCGGATCTACTTTCTCCAATTTATCTGCGTCCATGGCCTGGTATTTTGCCCACGCCAGGCGGCCGTGAACTATATCCCCTTTTATAAATTTCTTTGATTTACTCTCAATGACCTGCGCTACTGATCGGCTGGTAATGGGTTTACCTATTTCAAATTTTTGACCCGTGTTGTCATTCTTACCCGTGTCCATAAATCCGCGCATACCAGGGTCTACAGATACGTAAATACTTTTAAGCAATACCTGGCCATCTTTTATTTCCGGCATATCGGCATCCTTTAATTGAAAGGTGTTTTTGGATGCGATGCCTATTGGTCTTTCGGCGAGTACGATGACTTGATTTTTATTTTTGGTTTCCATGTTGCCTGTTTTTTTTAACACTATTAAATAAAATTACCACTATTCTTTTCTCAATAAAAAAATAGGATGTAAAAGAAATTTACGGTAAACAAACAAATAACAACGATTCTTATTTGCGGACCTCAAAATCGTATATGCATTGCTGATAGGTTAGCAGTAAATCAATAATCCCGATGGCCATCGGAACTCCTTGGGACTAATTGTAATCACTCTGTCATATTTTAAACGGTTATTAAACCTTTTTACATTTTATTGTCATTTATTGGGGGAAAATATAATTAGTAACAATTGTAAGCGTTAACTGCAAAGCAAATTAAATACCTGTTTCCCGGAATAAAATATAAACTGAGAGAATTTATGAAAAAAAATTACAGGTGGCTTTTAGTTTGTGCAATTTTTTTTTGTATGCTTCCAAATGTGAAAGCCCAGGATTCAACTAAAGGTGATGGATCTGATAAATCTTATTTTGAAGCAGGTTTAAGTTATTTAAGTAACAACGTGTACCTTGGTCGGCACGACTCGCTGAAGATTCCCTACCTGACACCTTCTTTCAATTATTATAATAAATCGGGTTTCTACGCAGGCACTTCTCTTTCTTATCTAAACAGCGCGGGCAATAATCGTATTGATCTTATGGAAATAGAAGCAGGATACGCGTTTACAAAGGATAAATTTTCAGGAATTTTATCTGTTGAAAAAGATTTTTACAATAGCCAAAGCAAGAATGTAAAGGCAGAAACCAAAGGAAGTTTGAATGGAACATTAGCATACGATTTTGGCTTTATAAAACCTGTGTTGCAGGGAGGAATAGTTTTTAATGCAAAAGATGATTATTACGCAGGGTTTGGACTTGGCCATTCCTTTTTTTTCTCGGATGATAATTTTGAGTTTGACCCCACTCTTTTAATAAATGCAAGTACCCAAAACTATTACAACTCCTATTATACTAAAAGAAAATTTACTACGAAACGAAAGAATCAAACAGTCGTCGTTACCACCACAAAGGCTTATTTGCCCAATGCCTCCGAGTTTAAAATAATGGATTATGAATTCAGTTTGCCGGTGGATTATTCTTTGGGGAAATTTATATTTG
>JBDTGD010000169.1:0-10551 GCA_039937595.1 Ginsengibacter sp.
AACACATTCCGGTTCTGCATTTTCAATAAAATGACTTTTGGGATTTAATCATTCAGCCCATAATTTTGCCGCAAAATAAAAAAGAAAATTTCGTGGCGTAATGATAAAAAAAAATCTTATTAAAAAAGGTATTCCTATCTCGGTCGCTCTAAAAACTACATTAGAAGCCGAAGATATAAAACCAAATTTCACCCAAAACAAAAAAAGGCTTATTACAATTGCGGCCATGTCAGTGGCTATTGCTGTGGCTATTAGCCTTATTGCTAAGTTTTTGGTTCACTTGATTTATTTCATTACCAATGTTTCCTTTTATGGAAATTTCTCTATCGCTCATGCTACTCCGGCAAATAATGCACTTGGGTTATGGGTTATTATTATTCCTGCGTTAGGTGGAGTTGTTGTGGGCCTTATGGCGCTTTACGGTTCTAAAGCGATCCGCGGACATGGCATTCCCGAAGCGATGGAACAAATTTTGACAAATCAAAGTAAGATAAAACCGACAATAACTTACTTAAAACCAATTTCTTCTGCCATTGCTATCGGCACAGGAGGTCCCTTTGGCGCTGAAGGGCCTATTATTGCAACAGGAGGTGCTTTAGGTTCTACGCTCGGACAAATTGCGAGAATTTCTCATAACGAAAGAAAAATTTTATTAGCTGCAGGAGCTACAGCTGGTATGGCAGCCATCTTTGGCACACCCATAGCCGGAATTTTTTTAGCAATAGAATTATTATTATTCGAATTTTCCCCACGTTCCATAATACCGGTTGCTTTAGCATGTATTACAGGAGCCGCAGGCCATCATTTTCTTTTTGAAGCAGGGCCTGTTTTTCCCGTAGGACACTTAATTGAAACACCATCTAATACTGCACTTTTTGTTTACAGCATATTGGGAATAATAATGGGCTTTATTTCTGTGTTTACTACTAAATTAGTTTACTATATCGAAGATAGTTTCGAAAAATTACCGGTTCACTGGATGTGGTTTCCTGCTATTGGCGGCCTTTTCGTAGGTATTATAGGTTATTTTGCTCCCCGCACTTTGGGTGTAGGTTATGATAATATCACGGATGTTTTATCGGGGGACTTAACCCTTAAAGTAATATGGTCATTATGTATTTTCAAATTTATTTCATGGGCTATAGCGCTTGGTAGCGGAACATCCGGTGGTACCCTGGCGCCATTGTTCACCATAGGCGGAGCTGCCGGTGTTTTGTTGGCAAGTGCCATTCTTTATTTCTTTCCTCATTCAGGAATTACCTTATCACTCGCTGCTTTAGTGGCTATGTCCGCCATGTTCGCCGGCGCATCAAGAGCACTTCTTACTTCCATTATTTTTGCATTGGAATCTACAGGCCAATCCAATGCTTTGCTACCGCTATTAGCGGGATGTATTGGTTCGTATGTGGTTTCCTTTTTCCTGATGGAAAATACAATTATGACAGAAAAAATAACAAGGAGGGGTGTAAAAACGCCAGATTCTTATGAGCCGGATATATTGGAAACGATCAACGTAAGCCAGGTAATGGAAGAAAACGGATTGGTATTGAGCGAGGATAATACAATTGGCGAAGTACGCGAATGGCTGCAAAAAGAAACTGAATACAACAGTAATTATTTTATCATCGTAAATGAAGACAACGAATTCCGTGGGATTATAAGTTCATCTAATTTATTCTCCAATCATCATCAGCAGGATAAATTATTAGGTACTTTGATCAAAAGAAACAGTGTTTCTGTCGGAGAAGTCAACAGTCTTCGAACGGCTGTAGAAATAATGGCAAAAGAAAATATTGACATTTTACCGGTAACTTCCATTGATAATAATATTGTTGGAATTCTCTCTTATAAAGATATTTTGCCCGCGTACAAAACAGATACTGACAATTATATAAAAAACAGTCCTTCCATTTCATTAAAAAGAAATGGCTTAAAAATGCTTGTGCGGGGAAATAAATTAATCAATTTAATCACTTCGAAAAATAAGTAAAGAACTTGATAAAGATTTCACCTACGTGCCCGCTTTCTTTGAAAGAATCATATTGACTATGTCATAGTCTTCAGCTTAATGATTAAAGTCAATTATTTTCTGAAGTAACCGGTTCAGCATTCGCTATCAAATTCATTCTTACTTTTGCTTGTTTTATTATGAATGCATGTCGATATAAAGAAATTATTCGCATATAGCTCTTTACGCTTGATCAATATAGAAGCCGGTTTATAATTTTTGATAAAATGTTCCGTTTTGTATGTGTAATAAAAGCCCTTTTTCGTTGGTTTACTGTAGTTTTTAACATACAGCAAGCTAATATAATAACGTAAATTTGAAAAAAATTGGGAAAGCATTTCCCGCCCTTTATTTATTAATTTTTCTATGAAGTTTTTATTTTATTCTATTTTAATTGTTACCCTTCTCCCGTTATCAGTTTTTGCAAATAATGATACTACCAATATTCCGTTGGGCAGGCAAATATTTCATGACCGTATCAAAGAAGAACAGAAGCTTGCTGATAAAGCTGATGGTCGCCTCGACGGTTTGATTAAAGTAAGCAACAATCCTGACGTGAATTTACAGGTAACTGATGCTATTATAAGAAAAGTAAATGTTCTTCGTAACGATATTGAGATTAATAACGATATACCTTCTAACAATGATAAAGTGCGGTACCTGCGTTACCTGGAAGATCTGTTGAAAGATTTCATCAATAACTGGAAATCTCATAAATTGAATCCTACTTTAGCACCTTTGCTCGTTCAGAATTTCCATGAAATTTTTAAGGCAAATATAAAAGGTGAAAGTATGGCGCCACTCATAGAAAAAGTACCTTATGAAGTTGGCTTAATAAATGCCTCTATTTTTGAAGACAACCCCGGCTACCAGGAAAGTAAGATAATATTGTTTAGAAAATTTTGCACTTTATACCCAGATAAGATATTGGCCAATATTGGTCCCTATGTAAATGAACCTTTTGCAGACACTTTAGTGATAGATGCCTTTAAAAACAGTCCCAGCCAATTGTATTCTTACGCACAATCTGCAGGTAGTAAACAGGGAAGGCTTATAAGAAGGATTGAAGACCCGCGGATAAAAACAGTCGTCCAATTAAGCGCACAGAATCGCGCATTGTTTTATTTCCCTTTTATGGATGAACTTATCAGTGGAAAATTAAAAATGTCCGATATTACAAAAGTAGCCGGCAATTCCGATAAAAATTATGATAGCGTTGGCTACTACAGTTTATTGGTAAAAACTGAAATTGATTATTATGACCGCTTCACTCACGGAGATACTCCGATAGCGATGTTTGGAGCCAACGGACTAGTGGATATGCTAAAAGCAAAAGCGATTCAGCATTTCATTACTCCGATCAATCTATTACATGAAAGCCCGAATCCGGCCGTAAGGTTCAAGGCCATACAACCTTTGAGTGCACAGGAGCTGTATTATATGATGGTACTGGGAGAAAATGATATCTACACTTCGAGCTATAAATACAGTTTTGATAGGATGATCCAAAAAATGGGGCCGGTACCACATGGCGATTCCTTACTTCTCTCACTGCATTTTGACAGGTTCAAGAAATTTATAAAAATGGCAGCGGGATATAACAAACTTGATGAATTTTTAAAAACGATGCCTGAAAATTCTGAAAAGCTAATGCAGGCGTTTGTTGCCAAACTGGAAACGACCGGCACACTTGAAGATGCAGTAGACGTGGCCGATTCCTATGGAAGCATTACCAATCCTCAGCTTCAGCAATCTATGTTGAAAAATGTAGAGTGGAATGAGCAGCGTTGCATAAAAGAAGATAATGAACGCGGACGCAAAATATACAGCCTGTTAAAAACAATTTTCCTGTCAGCGGATCCTAAGAATGGAATTGACCTTTCAAAACAAATTGGAATCCCGCCGATTTATACAATAGATTATAATTACCTGGCAGATGATTCAGGCAGAATAATTGAACAGGTATTTTTCTATGGAGATAAAGACGGAAAGATGTCTTATGCAAGTTATCTTTCTTCTTTTCCAAATAATGACTGGAGTATTGTTAAGAAGAATGAATGGATAGAAATAAAATCCAGAAAGGGGAAACCAATATGGATATTTGCCAACCTGCCTTTAGATAATGCAACTGATAAGGACGCCCACGCCCAGGAAGATCTTATCAGTTATCTTGATTCAAAAGGATTGAAGCCTTCAATAGTGATACATCGTGGGCACAGCTATCATCTCCCCTACACGATTCAGCAACTCCCGGAAAGTGCTAAAATTATTATGCTAGGCTCCTGCGGTGGTTATCAAAATCTAAAAACAATTTTAACCTATTGCCCTAATGCGCATATAATCTCTACCAAGCAAACCGGAGCAAAAGACGTCAACAAACCGATTATCGATGCGCTTGATAACACATTAAGAGCAGGTAACAATATTGATTGGCGCCAGATGTGGAGTGGACTGGAAAATTATTTTGGCAAGACCTCACGCGAAACAAGGGAAACTTTCGAAGATTACATTCCACCTCAGAAGAATCTTGGAGCATTGTTTATAAAAGCATACAATAAAGAAGGTGGCCAGGAGGATTTGTAAGTCTTTATCTTCCACCGCAAAAACGGGATTTGTAATACTAAATTTCTTTTTTGGCATTTGATAAATAGACACCTGCAAAGATTAGCAATGCTGCAATTATTTTCATAAATGACAATTCTTCCTTTAAAAAGATCATGGCGATCAATACTGCGAAAACCGGTTGTGAATAAATATATGCCCCTGCTGTAGAAGCGCTCAGTTTTTGTATGCCATAAACATTAAAAACGTAAGCCAGAAAAGTCCCCGGAACTACTATTAAAAATAAAAAAAACCAATCTTTAAATGTAAAAATAGGCCAGGTAATTTCGGTAAACTCGCGGAAACAAAAAGGAAGTATCATCAAAAACCCAAAAGTAAATACCCATCTTATCACTTGAATAGGTGAGTATTTATTCATGAGAGGCTTTACCAAAATAAAATAAAATGTATATGCAACTGCACTTAGAATCACAAGAATATCTCCCAGAACTTTATTCTCTCCCGGGAGGCTTACCTCCCTGTTAGTGATTAATAAAATGGCTCCCAAAGCGCCAAGCAATAGCCCGAAAGATCTTTCAAGCGTAATTTTTTCCCTAAGAACCCTTGCAGCTATAATCGTAATAAGTATAGGAGTAATAAGTGTGAGCAACGCTGCATGAATTGGAAAAGTAAAGGCCAGCCCCTTAATAAAAAGCATCTGATTTAAAGCGATTGCGGTAAGCGCGCACAATAAGAAAGCCGGAATATCCTTCTTTTCAATTTTCTTTTCGGGCTGCTTGAATAAAAATAAAGACCAAAATAAAACCAGGCTCACAGCAATACGAATGATATTAATTCCAAATGGTCCTGCATAATGATTGCTTGTAAAATATTTAATGGCGCTATAATTAATTGCAAAAAAAAGATTAGTTCCCAAAAGCCCCAGGTGCGCCTTCAATTTTGTATTCAAAATAAATTATTGAGATGCAAAATTGCCGGATTTTAATGAGAGCACAAATTCCTCTATAGTTTTTTTGTATTCTTCAGAAAAGAAATCAATAGGCTTAAATTCAAATAAAGCAGCATTTTTCAAAGTAGATTCAATAGAGAATTCCTCTTCATCAACAGAAAAAAAATAGTTTCTTTTAAAATTATATTTTGCTAAATATTCCTGCTCGGTTTGTCCGGGGGTAGGGATCAAAATTGCCTTTTTCTTCAAAGCGGCCATATCCATCATGGTGGTATAACCACTTCTTCCAATTACCATTTTTGATTGCTCCAAGGCCTGATTTAAGTCCATTGCAGAAAGATGATTCGCAATTTTTATTGAATTAGTTGAAGATAGCGAATCAACGTCTGCCGGCAAACCACGTACTAAAAGAACCATACCCGAAAAGTTTTGAAGTTCCTTTAATATTGTTTTTTCAAAAATGGATCGTTGTGGTTCAGGGCCTGATATGGTGATTAGAAGGTCATAAATTTTTTCAAGTGATAAAGAATGAAACCTGGACAAAATGCCTATATAGGCGACATTGGAAGGAATTTTTTTAGGATGTGAAAGTTCGCCTGCCAGATCATTTTTTTTATTGTCGGGCACCCAGCATTGGGTATACTTTTTAATGAAAAAATAATGAATTTTTTGCGCAATCAAATCAGTAAAACGATTTCCTGTTTTAATATGAAGCTGATGAGTAATATAAATTGAAGGAACTTTTTTCATGTGCATCCCAAGACGATTATCCGAGATTACGGCATCTATTTCATACGCTGCGACTATCTTTTTTAACCACCTTTTTTCTTCCAATGCTGATAAAAAAATCTTCGGAAATTGAAAAAGCATTTTTGCAAAGAAATCCTTTTTATTTCGTCCATATTCGATTTCATAGCCTTTGCACCGTAAAAATACCAGGGAAGGGAACTCTTTTTTCAATAAAAAAAAGATGTTTTTTTCAGCCGCAATATAGACTTTGCAATCGTGCTTAATAAGTTCTTTAATTATTGGAATACAGCGCGTTGCATGCCCTAATCCCCAATCAAGGGGCGCTATCAAAATGCGCATTTTGCCATTGTGTTTGTTAAAATCAATTGAGCTCATAAAAAATTCTGCAATAATTAATGATGAAAATAGTTTAATTTAGAGTTCTGATTTATTAATTGGTAGTGCTTGTTTAGTAAACGGCAAAGCTAAAAAGTCTTTCAATTTTTAAATCAGGATTAATTCAAAATATTTTAATGAAAAATTTGGCTAAACCTTTTTTGATTTTGTTAGTTGTAGTATCCGTATTGTTTATGAGTTGCACAGCTTCGCACAAAAGCAAATGCGGTTGTCCTAGTAAAACAGGAATGGTTGGCTATTAAACCCAATTAAAATGGACAAATTCAATCGCGATCTTTTGGTCTTATTCAAAGAGCAATCGAACCCCCAGACTATTGAGCACGAATTAGAATTACTTAACGAGCTATTATTTTATGTAGAAAAAATTGATAATCTCGTGACGGTGTATGAAGTAATTAACGTAAACAAGTACAAAATTACTTCAGACAAAAAAGTAGTTCGAGAGACTTTGGGGAATAAGATTCTAAGACCATTCGTTTTTTTGAACAATATGAACTAACCTGATTTATTCAGCAATAGTCCATATTTCTCTTCCGCGCAATAATCTATCTAAATCCATCTCCGTTTTGGATTTTGCATGCAGTATTTGCTCTTCCATTACATCTTCATAGCACATTCTATCTGTTTCGTAAAACACTCCAAAAGGCCTTGGGAAATGTCCCTCTAATTTAGGATCATCAAAAAATCTGGTAAGGATTTGAGCTTTATAAAAATCCTTTTCATCATGTATCCACAAGTCATTTTCGGAAATATTTTCATTTAATTCCACTATCTCCAGCTTTAAACCATCCAATCTAATTCCCTTCTTCTTTTCACTACCAAAAGTTAATGGCTGGCCATCAATGAGGAATAAAGTCTCTTCGCTTTTACATTTTTTATCTGTAAAAACTTCAAATGCACCATCATTGAAGATATTGCAATTTTGATAGATTTCCAGAAACGAAGCGCCTTTGTGATGCGCAGACCTTAAGAGCATTTCCTGCAAATGTTTCGGGTCTCGATCCATCGTCCTGGCTACAAAAGTCGCATCAGCTCCCAATGCAAGTGCAGCAGGATTAAAAGGATGGTCTATACTTCCGATAGGAGAACTTTTTGTAATTTTTCTTTGTTCACTGGTAGGAGAATACTGGCCTTTTGTCAAGCCATAAATTTCATTATTAAAAAGTAAAATATTTACATCAAAATTACGCCGTAATAAATGAATGGTGTGGTTACCGCCAATGCTTAAAGAATCTCCATCACCCGTTACAATCCATATACTTAATTCAGGCCTGCTTGCTTTTAGCCCACTTGCAATTGCCGTGGCGCGCCCATGAATACTATGCATCCCGAAGGTGTTCATATAATAAGGAAAACGGCTGCTACATCCTATTCCGGAAATAATCACAAAGTTTTCGCGAGGAATTCCAAGTGTTGGAAAAACTTTTTGCACTTGTGCTAATATAGAATAATCCCCACATCCAGGGCACCAGCGTACCTCTTGATCTGTAGTAAAATCTTTGGAGGTTAACGGTTGAGGGGCAATAGATACATCATTCATTTTAATTAATTAATATTCACCAAAGTTAGCATAAAGAATGCAATGGGCGGTAATAACTGATTTTTGAAATAGGGAATTTTAGCGCCAATATTTTTATAAAATCAGATCCAAAAAATGGCCAGTGATAAAAATCACCGGCCTTGCTTACCTCTGAAACCACAAGAAAAATTTGATAATTTTTCTTGAGAAAAATTAAAAAAGGGCAATTATGTATTGTAAGATTTTTTATTAACACGAAAAACCTAAACTAAAAGGAATTACAAAGAGAAGATTGGTTTTGTACGGTCTTTTTTATAATAGGAAAAGGAAAATCAGGTTGGGCTGCTAAATTAGGATTTATTTTTTTATAAATACGATTTTTTAATTTTTAATTTGAAAATTTATCCAATTCCCTTGTAGCAAACTTATCAATTTGCCGGATCTTATAATCATACCACCACTTAGGAGCCGTTTTTTTCATCAAAGTATCAATGCTTCTCATTCCAAAGAGATTCCACACTCCTTTAGCCTTGCCGGATAAAGAACTTTGAAGCGCTCTTAAACTCATTGCAAAACCGCTGTCAATATATTCCATGTGATGCCAATAACCTGCGGGCATAAACAAAGTATCGCCTGGATTTAAGATTAAATCATATCCAACAGCATGCCTTAATGCAGGAAATTTTTCATAATCAGGAACACCGTTATTTTTACTGTAGTTTGAAAAATCTGCAAGACTTAAAACCTCAAAAGGTTTCCTGTATAGTTTGTGTTGCTCCTCATGCTGAAACAGTAAAACCCTTTTACGACCTGCAAATTGGGTATGCAAAATATGCGAAAGGTCTATGTCAAAATGCATGTGAGTAATAGAAGATGCCCCTCCGGTAAAAAGCATCGGGTATTTTTTTACAAAGCCCTTCATTAGGTGTTCAGGCCACGTAAAATCTTCAATAAGCTGGGGGGCGTGATCAAAAATATTGAAAAGGAATATTCGCCATGCAGCCGGACCTTGCTGAATCATATCAACATATTCGCCAAAAGTTTTGTAATCATCAGCGGTATTTATAGGAGTATATGCATCACTTTTTACGTTATTATAAAGCCCAACCTTTTGATTCCCCACTATGTCTTTGAAATAATCCCAGTTCCATTTTTTATATGCGGGCCATTGTTTGGCTAGCTCAGTCATTATTAATGGTTTCTGTGGAATATAATATTTACTTTTAAACTCTTCAGGAGAAATATTTTGAACAATATCTATTGAATGTAATTGCATCAAACTTGGATTTTTGATTTGCAAAAATAGCTATTCTTCTTTTTTTGTTGTGCGAAAGACTTTTGTCGGTAAGTAAGAAATAAAAAAAATCCTTATTTTTTATCCGCAAAGCGTAAAGATTAAAACTTATTGATGACGTAACTTTGCACCCATTTAAAATTTAGATAATTGGCATTACATTTCCATAAACTTACCGTTAAAGACATTCGTAAGGAAACACCTGATTGCGTTGCAATAACCTTTGATGTACCTGAAGAGCATAAAGCCGACTTTGTTTTTAAACAGGGGCAAAACGTTACGGTAAGATCCACAGCCGAAAATGACACCAGGAGATCTTATTCTATTTTTAGTTCCCCCCTGGATAATGAATTAAGCATTGCAATCAAGAAAGTAGAAAATGGATTATTTTCAACTTTTGCCAATGAGAAACTCAGGAAAGGAGATGTATTGGAGGTAATGCCCCCAACGGGCACTTTTTTTACTGAGGTAAATCCAGCTAACAGAAAGGACTATGTTTTCTTTGCGGCCGGAAGTGGTATTACTCCTGTTATTTCTATAATAAAGACGATTCTTCTCACCGAACAAAACAGCAGCGTTACACTGGTGTATGGAAATAAAAATCTGCAATCTATTATTTTTAGAGAAGCCATTGATGCCTTAAAAGATAAATTCCTGAAAAGATTCAGGGTGTTTCATATATTAAGCAGAGAAAAAACGGATACAGATTTCAATTACGGCAGAATAGATATTTCCAAATGTTACCATCTTTCTAAACTTATTAATTTCAATATCATCGACGACTTCTTTATTTGTGGGCCCGAAAAAATGATCTTTAGTATAAAAGATTTTTTAGAAGGATGGGGAATTGATTCCGGTCACATTCACTTTGAACTTTTCAATACGCCGGTCAGGGAAAATAGAAAAATATATACGCCCGTAAAAGAGAATACAGACAGAGGAAGCGACATAACGGTAAAAATAGATGGCCGTAGTTTCGATTTTAAGCTGGACTATAACGGAGAAGTTATATTAGATGCAGCGCTGGCGCAGGGAGCTGACCTTCCTTTTGCCTGCAAAGGAGGCGTATGCTG
>JBDTGD010000170.1:0-2186 GCA_039937595.1 Ginsengibacter sp.
TCCCAGTCGTTTTCTGATGCCGGTTGTGCTGCGAGCACTTTGAAATCCATAATGTAACCCGCTTCTTTGGCAGCCCGCATCTCTTTTATCCAGCCCTCGCTCAGGTTTTTTAAATACTGATCGGTCATGCCAGCTTTGGTATGTACAAATTGTACCTGCCAAAGCGGTCCTTCGGTAAAAGGTTCGTTTGTTTGTGCAAATGAAACATTGGCGCCAGCCAGCAATAAAACTAAACAGACGGCTAAATTTGAAATTATTTTTTTCATGATTGCAAACTTTTATTTTTTGAATTTAATTTGATTATTCCGGTCACCTTCCAGGTTTTCAAATCCGGAAAGTGAGACCGTATTAATGATAAAAAATTTTTGGGAAGTTTACTTCGCGTTTTTAATCATAAGAGAACATAGCAACTTTCCCAAAGATCTATTTTTTCGGACTTGGATCTTCGCCGCCGTGGTCGCCTACCAAAACCCATTTGCCATCTTTCTTCATTAGTACATCCATCCAGCGGCCGTGATGATGAGTCACCTCGCCTGCTTTGTTTTCCAAAATTAAATTGTAATAATAATCTGCATACGCATAATTGCCATTCACCCAGATGATAATAGGCGCTGCCTCATAAAAATCTACTTTGCCTCCCTGGGAAATACCGTACTTTGTTAGGTCTATCCTTGCCGTTTTCGATCTGGGTACAGCAAGGTCATTTCTCCAGCCATGGTAGCTATCGTCTATATACGACCAGGCTGCCTGAAAATCTCCTTTCGATTGTAGAGAATCCATAGTTGTTTCCGTTTTCCAAACGGCTTTTTGTTCGGGTGTCCAGGCTAACTGTGAAAAGGCGGGAGTAATAGCGCCAACTAAAAAGACAAAGAAACTCCATTGAATTGCTTTTTTCATTTTGAAATCTTTTTTAAAAATTGATTAATAAAAAACCAGCAGGCAAAGTAGATTACAAAAAGAAAAACCACTTGTACTTTTCGCGCAAAAGATGGGATTTTTAGCGCATTTTTAATTGATAAATGGTGATTGGTGCAGGCGTGGTACAGCAAACACCCGCCTGCCCGAAAGAGAGGGACCGTGAAGCATAACGTTAGTGAGACTTGAATAACCTTTAGTCGGAGAACAATGGTTGTTTTTGGTAAAAAAAAATATGATGATAATAAAAAGGCCTTGCAATTTTTAAAATTATGCAAGGCCTTTTTTAAATTAGTTAATCAATAATTGGTTACCTGCGTCCAGGTCTTCCGCCTGAGTTAGGAACTGGATTTCTTTGCACAGGCAATTGCCGGATATTCTGCTGCTGAGCCTGCCGCTGCACTCTGGGCTGTTCATCATGAAAAATTGGTTTTATTTTCTCAGGCTGAACACTTCTGTATTGACTTGGCATCGGTTCCCGGCTTTGTACAGTAGGCCTGTAAACATTCAAAGTGTTGCCCACGTGTGTACTTCTCCCTTTTTGATGTACATCTTTTATTGATACGGTTGATATTCTATCCTTAGTATATCTTTCAACTTCATTTAATTCCGGGCCGCCGGAATAATATTGATTATGATGGCGGGTCATTTTGAAATTATTAATAATGGAAATCCTACCTACATCATTGATGTGAGCCCCTCCTCTTTGTACAAATCCTGAAAGATTCCTGTCGTAAATATGGGCACGGTCGCAGAAATTCCAATAAAAAGCCGGCGCCCTCCATGAGCCAAATTGAGCGCCTGCATACACATCTGGCAACAATGGCGCCCAGCAAAAATCATCACCGAAAGATCCCCAGGTAACCCAGGCAGGCGACCACACATATCCCGGCACCCAAAGCCACCCATAATTATCGTCGTAAAACCATCGGCCATAATGGAATGGGGCCCATCCCCAATCATAACCGGATTCCCAGGCCCAACCTGCATCAGAATATACCCAATTTCCATTAGTAACATAAGGACTAAAATCATCAATTCCGCTGGGAGACCATACATTACCATAGCCAGGATAATCTATCCAGGCACCGTAAGGAGACAGATCGTCATAAAATGTTTGATAAGTAATGGTGCCTGTCGCAACAGTTTGTGAAAATGATTTATTAGCGTAGCAAACTAAAATCAGAAATGCAAGCAATGGCAATGCAAAGCCAGACTTGAATAATTTACTTTTCATTTTTCAATTTTTAAGGTTTAAATGATATTTTCAT
>JBDTGD010000171.1:0-4723 GCA_039937595.1 Ginsengibacter sp.
TTGAGATGCCTAAAGAAGTGGTAAAATATATTGCCTATAATATTCAAAATAATATTCGTGAACTTGAAGGTGCGCTTATTTCCCTATTGGCACAATCTTCGCTTAATAAAAGGGAAATAGATTTAGATTTGGCAAAAAAAGTTTTAAGGAATTTCATAAAATCCTCGTCAAAGGAAATTACGATAGACACCATTCAAAAAATGGTCTGTGATTATTTTGATGTGCCTTATGAGAAACTACTACAAAAAACAAGAAAACGTGAAATAGTGCAAGCCAGGCAAATCACGATGTTTTTAGCCAAAGCTTTTACAAAAAATTCTCTTAAAACTATCGGCGAGCATTTTGGTGGCCGGGATCATACTACTGTAATTCATAGTTGCCAAACAGTAAAAGACCTTATGGATACAGATATTTTATTTAAGGAAAGTGTCATTGAGCTTCAACAAAAAGTGCAACTGGCCGCGATGTAAAAGAGTTTCCAATAAAATCCGCTTTTTTAAAATATTCCCACATTTTTTAATGCTTAGTTCAAAAAAAGTCTGATCAAGAAATCTGATTATTAACAGATAATTTTTGAATAGAAGATTAATTTTTTATAAGGCAATTTTTATTTTAATTTTTGAAATTCAAATGTTACTTTTGCAGCCCTTTAATACATATATAAAAGGAGAGGTGCCTGAGTGGCCGAAAGGAACGGTTTGCTAAATCGTCGTACGGGTCAAACTGTACCGTGGGTTCGAATCCCACCCTCTCCGCAGAATTGAGGAAGGAATCGGGTCCGTACCAGACGGAATCGAAATCATTCTTCACTGCAACTTTTTAAGTGTTTTAAATAGATTTTTCGGGGCGTAGCGTAGCCCGGTCATCGCGCCACATTTGGGATGTGGAGGTCGCAAGTTCGAATCTTGCCGCCCCGACAAAAACCTCTGATTCATTTCAGAGGTTTTTTTTATTTTGTTGCTTTATACAATGGCAAAATTGTTATCTTTCAAATTCATTCCTTTTATATTAAATTCCCTTTAAAAATTGCAATGCGTTTTCCAGGGGAAAGAAATCAGGAATTATAAAAAAAAGTTCGTTTACTGTTTTACGATAAAAAAAATATCCGGTAATAATGGAAAGAATTTGCGAAATAGAATACAACAATGCTATAGATTTATGGATTACGCCGATTGTTTTATCAGTAAATAAACAATTTTTGCTTGTTCCTATTTTTAGTCAACTCATAAATTAAAGACAAAAACTCAAAACATGAAAATAATCAAATCGTTTTGGAAGCCATTGTTGATGGTAACAGCTTTTGCATTTCTGAATGTAACCAACTTATTTGCGCAGGAGCAAAAGTATTACCCTGACCCTGATACGTTAGTACAGAAAAGACTAGAAAACTGGCAAGATCTGAAATTTGGTCTTTTGATGCACTGGGGAGCATACAGCCAGCGCAGTATAGTAGAAAGCTGGAGCATATGCCCCGAAGATGTGGGCTGGGCAGCCGGTGCGAGAGTAAACCAAGGTGCCGAAAATTATTTTGAGTATTTAAAAAATTATGAAGATTTAAAAAAGACATTTAATCCAACAAAATTCGATCCTGAAGATTGGGCGGCGGCGGCCAAAGATGCAGGAATGAAGTATATGATCTTTACCACCAAGCATCATGATGGCTTTTGTATGTTCGATACAAAATATACAGATTACAAAATAACCGACAAAGATTGTCCCTTTTCGTCTGATCCGCGCAGTAATGTTACCAAAGAAATTTTTGACGCATTCCGAAAAGATAATTTTTGGATAGGCGCTTACTTTTCAAAGCCAGACTGGCACAGCAATTATTATTGGTGGAAACGTTTTCCCCCGCTGGATCGCAATGTCAATTACTCTATTACAAAGCATCCTGAACAATGGCAAAAATTTGTTGACTTCACACACAACCAGATTAATGAGTTGATGACCGGTTATGGAAAAATAGATATTCTTTGGCTTGATGGTGGATGGGTTCGTAAAAAAACTGATGAAGAAATAAAAGAAGAATATTTACAAAACAGAAAGGACAATCTTTTTGAGTTTAATTCTCAAAGCCAGGATATTAATATGCCGCTATTGGTAAAAGAAGCAAGAGCAAAACAACCTGGTTTGATTGTAGTTGACAGGGCAGTAGAAGGACCACAGCAAAACTATCTTACTCCGGAACAATATATTCCTGCGACAGGCCTGCCTTATCCATGGGAAACCTGCATGACCATGGGCAATAGCTGGAGTTATGTAAAGGGCGACACCTATAAGCCCGCTGACGAATTGATAAAAAAGTTGGTTGACATTGTAAGCAAGGGTGGGAATTACTTGCTGAATATCGGGCCTGGTCCGGATGGCGAATGGGATCCAATTGCATACAGCAGATTAAAAGAAATTGGAGTTTGGATAAAACAAAATGGAGAAGCTATCTATGGAACGAGGATGTACAAAATTTTCGGTGAAGGAGATAATATACGATACACTCAAACCAAAGACGGCAAAACAAAATTTATTTTTTTAATGCAATTCCCGGATAAGAATATTGTATTAAAAAATATGGAATTAAATAAAAAGAGCCGTCTGGAAATGATTGGTTCAAAAAAGAAATTAAATTGGAAACAAACGACAGAAGGCGTTGAAATTTCAGTGCCTGAAAATTTAAAATCAACTTCTAATCACGTGTGGGTGATTAAAGTAACGGGCTAAGATTATTACTCTTTCGATTTTTAATCGTAGATGTGATTGCTAATATCAGAAAGAGTCAAGAATTATAAAGGGCCTTATGGATTTAAATTTGGTCCATGTTTTTCCATTTGGGGCCTGTGTCTTTGCGTAGCACCAGACTGAAGAACTCCGGATTTAGCGCAGCGTGGAGGGAATTTTTCAGGAAGTTAGGAAACCATAGTAAAGCAATAAAAAATTCTTGTTTTCAATTGAAATAAAAGTAGAGAATCAACTTGCTAATAAAATTATTTGGGGAGCATTTGCATGAAATGATTCGGAAATAAGTTCATAAAAATAATTTGTAAGCGAATCTATTTCAGCCGGGAGAGAGTTTAATAAGCTCTCTTCTCCAAAAAATCAGCTACTTCAAGTACTGCTTTATTTACTTTCTTAGTTCCGTTTACGCGTTGTGGCAAAATGGATACGCCATTAAAAATATTATAGTGTAGGGTCAAAAAAATATTCTTGTATTTAAAATCCCAATCCAGCGTATCAGCATCATCGATCTGATTTAAAAATTTTACTTTCAAGTCATCAGCAAGAGTGCCTGCTATAGAATAGAATTTAGAAATTCCGCAATTGTCATCTATCACAGCTTCTGTTCCGCCAAAATTTGTTTTCAAATGGTAACACATAGGTTAGAGTTTTAGTATTGATAAGAAATTAGCATTTAGAGTTTAATATGACTGGGCACCTTTAAATTTTCCTGCTTTATTCGCGGCTTTGATAGCATCTTTATCCCCTGACAAAATTTTTTCTGCACCAATATTTTTTCCGTTTGTAGGACAACCATATTTTTCCTGTTTTCGAAAAATAGAACAACCCGAAAACAACCAACAACAAACGATTATAATTATAATTTTTTTCATGCGATTAACCATTCAATACCACACTTTTAAAATGACATACGTAATTTCATTATTAAAAGTTTCTGATCTATTCTAAACCATTTAAAGTTTCAAATCTTATACCAACCTGCATACATCAGGTAATTATTGGCTATTCGTTCTATTTCTCCTTTTATTAACTCTTCAGAAATATCTTTCAACTTCTTTGCCGGCACCCCTGCGTAAATACTGCCGGGTTCAACTATTGTTCTTTCCGGCACGACCGCTCCAGCCGCAATAATGCTGTTACTTCCTATTTTTGCATTATCCATAATAATGGCACCCATTCCTACAAGCACATTATCCCCTATAACGCAACCATGTACGATTGCATTGTGTCCGATGCTCACATTATTTCCTATATGTGTTTCCGTTTTTAAATAAGTACAATGTATCACAGCGTTATCCTGCACATTTACTTTATTACCCATCCTGATGGAATTTACATCACCCCGTATCACGGCATTGAACCATACGCTACACTCATTTCCCATAATAATATCGCCACAAAGTGTGGCGTTCGGGGCTATAAAACAGTCCTTTCCCCACAAGGGTTTTATTCCCTTTATTTCAAAAATAAATGACATACGAAACAAATTTAAATTTCACCTGAAGTAGAATTTAGATGAAAATATTGAAGAATAAAAGAATTAATGCCTTAACCAGGCTTGAGGATTAATAAAGTCGCTTTCCTTCATCAGAATAAATTCGACAGCGCCCTGCCCTTCATCATTTACACCCGCTTTGCCTATGACTTGTCCGGTACTTACTTTATCCCCGCGCTTCACGTTTGCAGAAGCAAGATTGCTATAGACAGAAAAATATTTCCCATGCTTAATAAACACTGCTTGCTGATCCCCTATATAGCTCACCAATGTCACTTCACCTTCAAAAACAGATTTAACAGATTCGCCAATTTTTGTCCCAATGTTTACCCCTTGTTCGTAATAATCTATTTTACCCGGCAATTCGTTTACACCAAATTTATAAATAACATATCCATCTACCGGCCACGGAAGAGATCCTTTATTTTTTTCAAAACTGGCATTTAATTCTTTATCAGCTTCACTGCTTACCAATATACTTCCGGCTTTTACCGGACT
>JBDTGD010000172.1:0-3778 GCA_039937595.1 Ginsengibacter sp.
GCAACAGTAAGCGGTTCTGGCCAAAGCGCCAATGTTCCTGATATCTGTAATACCATCGAGCATTAATAACAAAGGAGTTTCTCCGTTTTCAACAATTAAGGAAATCACATCCTGGAGGTTCTGGTATTTTATCTTTGATTTTATCGCGATACATCCTTTCGGGTTTTCTAAATTGAAATTTCTTATTTTCTCAAAAGGAACTTTATTGACCGGAACTTCAAATTCTAAAGCAATGCGTTTTAGCTCTTCTGCATCATCACCCGAAATAGTATTTTGTAAATAAATCCTTTCCAATTGTTCACCACTTTGCATGGCATCAATTACAGAGGATATCCCTCCGATCAAAAGATTTTTTTTGGGTCGGTGTTGCTGCGTAAATGTTTTTTGTTGTGACCTCACTTTTCAAATTTACTTGATTATTTACTGAAATAAAAAACCCTCATTCGTTGAGGGTTTTTTATTTATTTTATCCGGTGTTATTTTATCCCAAATTCCTTCTTCACTTTAGGAACATAATCTAATTTTTCCCAGGTAAATAATTCCACTTTCACTGTTTTAGGAGAACCATTAGGTAAATTAAAAGTTTTGGTAACTACTTCGTTCTTGCGCCCCATGTGCCCATAGGAAGCAGTTTCCTGGTAAATAGGATTGCGAAGTTTCAGACGTTGTTCGATGAAGTAAGGACGCATGTCAAAAATAGCTTCCACTTTTTTTGCTATTTCACCATCTGATAATTCGACTTTGGCAGTCCCGTAGGTATTAACGTTGATACTGGTAGGTTGCGCTACACCAATGGCATAAGAAACCTGTACCAATATCTCATCACAAACACCCGCAGCAACCAGGTTTTTGGCAATATGTCTTGCAGCGTAAGCCGCACTTCTATCTACTTTGCTTGGGTCTTTTCCGCTGAACGCACCACCACCGTGTGCGCCTTTTCCTCCATAAGTGTCTACGATTATTTTTCTTCCTGTAAGCCCGGTATCGCCATGCGGGCCGCCGATTACAAACTTTCCGGTCGGGTTAATATGGTATTTTATTTTGTCATTAAAGAAATCGGCATACTTCGGGTATTTTTTCTTCATGCGCGGAATCAATATCTTTTTTACGTCTTCAGATATTTTCTTCAGCATTTTATCTTCTTTATCAAACTCGTCGTGCTGTGTTGAAATAACAATCGCGTCAATTCTTACAGGTTTATTATCGTCGTTGTATTCAAGTGTTACCTGGCTTTTAGCGTCAGGACGCAAATACTTTATTTCTTTATTTTCTCTTCTTAATGCAGCCAGTTCTACCAAAAGACTATGAGCGATGTCCAGTGAAAGTGGCATGTAATTATCAGTTTCATTGGTTGCATATCCAAACATCATTCCCTGGTCGCCTGCTCCCTGATCTTCTTTATTCTTTCTAACTACCCCCTGGTTTATGTCGGAGGATTGCTCGTGGATAGCCGAAAAAATTCCACACGAATTAGCCTCAAACATATACTCACTTTTGGTGTACCCAATCTTACGAATCACTCCTCTCGCTATTTCCTGAACATCGAGGTATGCCTTTGATTTTACCTCTCCGGCAAGTACAACCTGCCCGGTTGTTACCAGCGTTTCACAGGCTACCTTACTTTGTGGATCAAATGCTAAAAAATTATCAATTAGTGCGTCGCTTATCTGGTCAGCAACTTTATCAGGATGTCCTTCGCTCACAGATTCGGACGTAAATAAATAGGGCATAAAGTTTTATTTTTTGAGGGGCAAAATTATGTGTTCAAAATGATAGGACAAAAAAAGAAAATCGGATTATTTGTTCATCTGCTGTATTTATCTTTAATTGACGCGAATTGATTTACCAGAACTTGAAATTAAACCAGGAAAAGGATCAAATATTGGCCGAGAATAGTGGAACTTAAAAATGAACCAAGCTATTTTCCTTCAAGATCTGCATATAACTGTAAATAATCAGAAAGGTCAGACTCCGGATTATACTTAAGTACCTTTTTACCGCGCACTTTACTAAACTCGTCAACTAATTTTTTATCTATTTTCTCCGCGCCAAAGGTGATCGCATCTGCGAACGAAGCACCGCCTCTGAACATTGCAGTGTTGCTGCCGTCGTTGAAGATGGCCATGTCTTTATCCTTAATATTAGCATTAATTGTGGCTATTTTCACGAAATCCGCGCCCATCTTCTCTTTGTAGGTGTTTTGACCAATAGTATATATCACCTTGCAATTGCTAAATACCGGCTCTTTTTTATAAGCCGTTTTAATATACATCGGAATAAGGCCGGTCATCCATCCGCTACAATGAATAATATCAGGAGGCCATCCAAATTTCTTCACGGTTTCCAAAGCTCCTTTACAAAAAAGTACGGTCCTCAAAGGGTTATCAGCGAACCATTTTTCATTTTCATCGTGAAACAATGACTTTCTCTTAAAAAGGTCTTCATTATCTAAAAAATAAATTTGCAACCTGGCATTGGGGAGAGAAGCTACTTTAATTACCAAAGGATAATCATCGCCGTCCACGTTCACATTAATTCCCGAAAGGCGTACTACTTCGTGAAGCCGGTGTCTGCGCTCGTTTATCATCCCAAAACGAGGCATGATACAGCGAACTTCCATTCCAGATTCATTCGATTTAACAGCAAGTTTGTTTACAATTTCGGCAAATTCTGTCATCTCCAGGTAAGGAGATATTTCGTTGGCTATGAATAAAATTCTTTTCTTTGTCGACATTTACAAATGGTTAAATTAGCTAAATTATTTTTTTGCAGGCCGCAAAGTTAACATTTATTTTTTGTTTTTACAATGCTAAACTCAATGTCGGACACAATTACAAAGAAAACATGATCATATTTAAACATTCATCCACCCTCCGTGATTATTTGAGAAAAAGTGTTAAATCGTCGAAATCTGTCGGTTTTGTGCCTACCATGGGTGCCCTGCATGCAGGTCATTTATCTCTCCTGAAGAAAAGCAAAGACCTTTCTACACTAACTGTTTGCAGCATTTTTGTAAACCCGGTCCAGTTCAATAACGCCGAAGATTTTAAAAAATATCCTAAGACAATTGAAACTGATATTTTAGAGCTTGAGAACAATGGTTGCGACATTCTGTTTTTGCCATCAGAACAAGAAATTTATCCTGATGAAAATTCCAAAGAGAAACATTACGAACTGGGCGAACTTGAAAAGGTTCTTGAAGGAAAGTTTCGTCGGGGCCATTTCCAGGGTGTTTGCCTTGTTGTGGATAAATTACTCAGTGTTATACAGCCGGATTTTATTTTTCTCGGCCAAAAGGATTTTCAACAATGTATGGTTATTGAGCGCTTACTGGAATTGACACATAGGGAAACGAAAGTGATTATCTGCCCTATTCTCCGTGAACAAAACGGCCTTGCGATGAGCAGCAGAAATTTAAGACTGAATTCTGATGAGAGAAAAATAGCAGCAGAATTGTATTCCAGCCTGTTGTTCATAAAAGATAACCTTAATCAGAGCAATTTTTTAGGCCTGAAAATAGATGCAATGTCTCGCTTAGAAAATAAAGGATTTAAAGTGGAGTATCTTGAAATGGCTAAAAGAAACAATCTTCAAATTGTAACTGAATTTGTGAAAGGCGACGAATTAGTAATTTTAATAGCAGCGTTTTTAAACGATGTTAGATTGATTGATAACGTTTTAATAAACGGATAAATTAAAAATGGTTTATTATCTTGTACGCATTTATGAAGAAAAAAATATTTTCTGTTTTAAAATATGCAGTATTTCTTGGCATTGG
>JBDTGD010000173.1:0-1977 GCA_039937595.1 Ginsengibacter sp.
GTTATTATTTCTTGATACCGACCTGAATATTACAAAATCGTATTCCTCGTTTCTTTTTAATCTCAAATTGAGTGTTTATAAATGGCAGGAAGAAGCGAGTGCATCTGATTTATATTTTTTTCTTGAAACTGATTGTCCATTTGTCCAGGACGAAACCCGGCTTGATAAAGAGCAGCGAGAAACACTAAGTTTATCACACAAAAAAACCCTTCAGGAAAACGGGATTAATTATATCTCAATTAATGGGAACTGGGAAGACAGATTGAATAAAGTTACGGAAATTATCAACACCAAATTTTTTTTAGATGATTAAAAAAATTGTAATTATCGGTCCGGAATCCACAGGGAAAAGCACGCTTTGTGAAAAGCTTGCTGAACATTACAATACGTTATGGACTCCGGAATACGCCAGAGAATATTTGGAGAAAAATGGTCCGGAATATACGTATGATGATTTGCTTACGATAGCAAAAGGGCAGATAAAGGTGGAAGAAGATATTAGCTATCAGGTATCAGGTATTAGGTATCGGGTATCGGGTATCAGTGAACAATCACATAGTCCCAACCTCATACCTGATACCTCATACCTCATACCTCTCTTCATTGACACGGACATGTACGTTATGAAAGTATGGGCTGAATATGTTTTCAATAAATGTCATAACTGGATATTAAATCAAATTGCCTCAAGAAAATATGATTTGTATTTGCTTTGTGATGTGGACCTGCCGTGGGTGGAAGACGCGCTAAGAGAATATCCTGATGAAAAGATAAGAAGAAAATTATTTCTTTTTTATAAAGAACTGATGGTAAATCAATCCACGCCCTGGCATATTATCTCAGGGAATTATGAACAAAGATTAGATAGGGCGGTAAAGTTTATCAATAACTCTTCTACATAAAAAACTGCTCCGAAATAATTTTCTCATCCTTCACTTCATAAACACAAATTTCAGCCACTTTTGAACGCTCCTGTCCTTTCATGGTAACATCCATCGTCAAAGCAAGTGCAATCGCATTTCCTGCCACTATATGGTTTGAAACGCTGCAACTGTGGGTTTCTTCAACCATAGAATTAAATTTCTTCCCCTTTTCTAAAATAGCGGATAATCCTTTTGTTTCTTTTTCAAAACCCGGGCTGTCATTAGGCTCAATACTAACCGCATCTTCGGCGAATAATTCTCTTTGTGCCTTTTCAAAATCGCCCTGGTTGCAAAGTTCTGCAAGGCGATTGGCTATTTGAGTTACCGTCATAGTTTTTTGTTTTAGAGTAAGGTAACAAAATCTTTACCAAAAAAAAAGCAGTAAACCAACATAAAACTAAAAATCTTAATCAATTTTGAAGAATTTTAAATTATTAGTAATATTTTTATTGCTATTTTAAAATCATAAACTAATTCTTATGGACCAATCAACAATCATCATTAAAGATACTTCTGCAAACCCTGCGCCATTGGGACTTCTCGCATTTGGCATGACAACAGTTTTACTGAACCTGCATAATGCCGGTATTTTTGAAATGAATTCAATGATTCTGGCCATGGGTATTTTTTATGGAGGCATCGCCCAAATAATAGCCGGAATAATGGAATCGAAAAAGAACAATACTTTCGGGTTTGTTGCTTTTGTTTCTTACGGTTCGTTCTGGCTCACGCTGGTAGCACTGATTGTAATGCCCAAATTAGGATGGGTTGGTGCGGCATCGGAATCCGCCATGGTGGCTTATCTTATTATGTGGGGTATATTTACCGGGTTGCTATTTTACGGTACACTTCGTATCAGCAAATCATTACAATTTATATTTGCCACATTAACTATCTTGTTTTTCTTATTAGCGCTGGGAGACTATTCCGGCAATACTTTTTTGAAAACTTTTACAGGATATGAAGGAATTATCTGTGGCGCATCCGCTATCTATACGGGTGCTGGAGCATTGCTGAATGAAGTTTATGGAAAAACGGTTTTCCCGTTGGGATT
>JBDTGD010000174.1:0-3786 GCA_039937595.1 Ginsengibacter sp.
TGGGGCTTTCTATACGGCATTAATAATCCGCCGGAAAACTTTCTTCCGCAATTAAAAAAGATCAATGTTCATCTCACGAAGCTCTATTTATTTTGGCAACAACTGGAACCAACTAAAGGTGATTACAATTGGGATGTTGTTGACACATTTCTGAATCAACTTCACTCTTCTGATGAGGCTTTGATTTCAATATTCTCGACATCTACATGGGCCACAAAGCTTTCCTCTGCTATGATTCCTGCATCTCTCGCAAAATCACCGGATGATTATTACCACTTTATTTATGCGCTGGTAAAACATTGTAAGGGTAAAATAAAATTTTGGCAAAATGATTCGGAACCAAATAATCCCGTTTACTGGAATGGGACGGCTGAAGATTTTGTCAGTGAATTAAAAATTTTTTACCGCGCGGTAAAGGACGCAGATCCGAATGCGAAAGTAGTGATGGGTGGTTATGACGGACTTTTTAATCCGCCAGGAATGCCGGAAATTCCCGGGCAGGCAAATGGACTTGCTTTCTTTAGCAAAGCCATAAAGGAAGCCGCTGATTATTTTGATGTTTTCGATATACGACTATATGCGGATCCTTACACCATCCCGGGAAGGGTTGGTTATTTTAAAAAAGAACTTTCAGATTCTGCACACAGTCAGCCGATTATTTGTACAGAATATAATGGGCCTGGATTTTTCGAATTCCCAGTAAACTTTAAGTATATCAGTATGATAATAGAATGGCAAAAGGTAGTTGCTTCGCATGATTCCGCAGCTTTCGGGAAAATGAAAAATCCTCTTGCTGACATTTATGACAACATGAATAGTTTGGCTCCTGAAACACAGATGTTCATGATGGGTTGCACAAAAGAACTCAACGATAAGTATGACCGGCTACAGAGCCGGGATATCGTTATGAGGAACATTCTTGCATTTTCAGCCGGAATACAAAAAACAATGTATTGGTGTCTTACAGACAATACTTCTGATAAATACGACCTGATGACTCTTATGTTTGGCAAAAATAAACTGGTAGATTACAAGGATGGCAAAGTGATAAAAGAGTTTCCTGAAACAGCTGTATTTAAGAGGATGATTGGCTTTCTTAATCCTATCAAAACAATCACAAGGATTGATGTTCCAGGAAAGGCATTGCTGTATTATTTTAAGATATCAAAAACAGAAGGTAAAACTGTCTATGTAGTTTGGGAAAAGCGTGACGCTTTTTCGGGTGAGGATCGACCTGCAACTAATTATGTGTTACCATGGACCGCAACAGCCGCAGAGGCAGCTGATACTTTTGGTAAAGCGGTTCCTGCAAAAGTTTCAAACGGGAATTTGGAAATTAGTGTTTCCGAAACTCCAGTTTTTATAGAAGAAGCTAAACAATGAAAAATATTTTTTAAAAAGATTAATAACTTAAATAACATTTTAAATGGGACCAGTTAAAAACAAAAATATTGCTCCGGCCATCACTTTGATCTTCCTTGCTCCTCTTATTACCGAGATACTTCCTGGCGCTACAAGATTTAGCTCCTTGTTTGTTTTTCCGATACAAATTTGTGTTTGGGGAGGCGGTGCGCTTCGTCCGAAAGCGGCAATTGGACTGGAAAAGTATGCTTTATTTGGCGCTTGTATTATCCGTTGCTGAAGAGTTCTTGATTCAGCAGACATCCATTGCGCCAATGGTGATACATCTCAAAGGGGTGACTTATGCACGTGCTTTTGGGATTAATTATGTGTATCTTCTTTGGGCATTAATTTATGAATCTGTCTCCGTTGTTATTTTACCAATCCATCTCACAGAATTAATCTTCCCTGAACGAAAACAAGATCTTTGGATCAGTAAAGGGGGAGTTGTATTATTCAGCATATTATTTTTATTAGGCGGTTTTGCGGCGTGGTTTACCTGGACACGAATTGCCAGGGTAAAAGTATTTCATCTTCCTGCATATACGCCTTCTTTACCTTTGGTAGTAATCGGCATTATAGTAATTGCTTTTCTTGTTTTTATGGCTACAAGAAAGTTTGCTTCAAAATCTTTGCTGCCAAAACAACATTTGAATTCTCCTGCTTCATGGATACTTATGGTATCAGGAGGCCTATGGTCTATACTTTTATATGGACTTGTATTGCTTGGCTTTGGTATCCAGCCTTCGTTTCCTCCAATTATTGCCGTACTGGGAGGTTTGATTTTAGCAACAGCGCCATTTTATTTTTTACCTTCCTGGACAGATAATCCCGGTTGGGATCGTATGCATACTTTTTCTACCATTTTTGGAGTAATGCTTGGTTCTATGTTGATCACATTTATCGGATTTATCGGAGCTGTTCCAAAGGATTTATATTTCAAAATTATTATAGATATACTTGCTATCATCTTTTTGATCACATTGGGATTTAAGATAAGGAGGGAATCAACGATAGAAATTTATGTAACTCAACAGACGATGAGTCAATAAAGCATGCGAATAAAATTCGGGAAAAAGTGAGTTGAATTGAAAATATAGAGTTGAAAAATAATTAAAAATATTTCATGATACAGCCGGAACGAACCACTGCTTTCATTAAAATAGGGCGTGCATTCTATGGGATTGGTATAATTGCCTTTGGTATTCAACAAATTATTATCAGGGATTTTCGACCCGAAATATTGCCGCCGTTTCCCGCGTGGGCACATGAATATATTGTCTTTCCATTAATAACAGGAATAGCTCTGATCATTGCTGGTGTTATTATTTCGGGGTTGTTTACAATAAAAGAAAATATCAGAAAAAAAATCAGCCTCTATCTGGGATTCTATTTTTTGCTGCTTATCATTGTTTGCCATATTCCATACAACCTTGTATTTGGCCCTAATAAGGCGATTCACATGGGTGTCTGGGCTCCTATGTTGAAAGAATTGGCCTGTTGTGGTGGCGCATTTGTGATATGGGGTTCTTTTGAAAATGCTTCCATAAATGGAAGCAATAGTTCGGGCCAATTCTTTTTAGAAAAATTAATTCCATGCGGGAGGATTTTTTTTGCCACAACAATGATCTTGTACGGGTACAGCCATTATTTATACCCGGATTATGTGTCACAATTAATGCCCAAATGGTTTGGTATGCCTGTTTTCTGGACGTACTTTGGTGGTACTGCGCTTATGTGTGCAGGGATAGCGATTATCTTCAAAATTTGGATAAAGCCAATTGCGACATTATTGGCTATCATGATTTTTCTTTGGTTTATTTTTCTCCATATTCCCAGGGCCATTGCAACTCCTTATTTAGGCCATGGGAATGAAATTGTAAGCGCGTTCGATGCATTGCTTTTCAGTGGCGTGGCCCTTGTGATTGCATTCACAACTATGAAGCATTCTTTTAAACTCCGCAACGATAATTTTTTTCTCTTAAGCTAAAAAAACAAAGAATATTTATTGACTCAATTAATGGAAAAATTAAAATCTCTCTTTATTGTTGCTTCACTGTGAATTAAAAATAATAAATACAAAATTTTTAAAAAGAAATAATAGCATTTATTTCATTATCACAATGCCTATTTCTCTTGTTAATTGGTCTGCCATATTTTTTAAATGAATATTTGTTTGTAACAATAACATTAATTTATCAGCAGCAGACTTTTTTTTCAATTCTTCTTTGTTTTTCTCTAATTCTTCTTGATTAAGAACGATTAATTTTTTTATCTTTTTCAACTCAAGATATCGGAGTGTAGAAGCGATATCCGTCTTGTAATTTCCTTCCCTCGTGGGCACCGCCATTTCGTATTTGGATTCCCAGCCATTACTCACTTCAT
>JBDTGD010000175.1:0-7166 GCA_039937595.1 Ginsengibacter sp.
CGTTGCCCAATGAAATATCAATGATGTCGACAAACCTGCCTTCCGGCTATCACCGGGATTTTCAATTACTGAAAGAGCATCTTTTCCCGGCTATAAAAAATCTCAAAGATTGTATCAGGATGGCTACTTTAATGTTGGAAAATATTGATGTCAAAAAAGACATTCTTATTGATGAAAAATATCAATATTTATTTACGGTCGAAGAAATGAATAAACTGGTATTACAGGGGATACCATTAAGGGATGCCTATAAAAAAATTGGCGCGGATGTAGAAAACAAATCCTTCAAAACCGATATGCAAGTGAAACATACCCACGAAGGCTCTATGGGAAATCTTCAAAACGATGCCATAAATAAAATGATGGAAAACATCATCGGCCGGTTCAATTTTACAAAGGTGAATGATGCTTTGCAGCAATTATTACAGTAAATTGCCAAATTCTCTTTGGCACTAAAGAAGAATTCCAAAATTCAATATTTTAAAGAAGAATGAAATGGCAGAATCAATAAAAAAAAGGATTGCAATTTTTGGGTCAACAGGCTCCATAGGCAGGCAGACGCTGGAAGTGATTGATGCTCATCCTGACTTGTTTGAAGTAGAATTATTAACCGCTCAAACAAATGACAAGCTACTGATAGAGCAGGCGCTAAAATATATGCCGAACGCGGTGGTAATAGTTGATGAAAAAAAATATGAACATGTAAAAGCCGCGCTGATCGCAACAGATATTAAAGTTTTTGCAGGCGAAAGCGCGCTTGAGGAAGTGGCCGATTTCGATAGTTATGATATGATGGTAGCGGCTATCGTTGGGTTCGCCGGTCTTAAACCAACTTTAAAAGCAGTAGAAAAAGGAAAGGCAATTGCCTTAGCCAATAAAGAAACATTGGTAGTAGCCGGTGATATTGTAATGCAACTGGCGGTAGAAAAAAGAGCTGCCATCATTCCTGTGGATAGCGAGCATTCCGCAATTTTTCAATGCCTTGTTGGTGAAACAAGGAATAAAATTGAAAAAATTATTCTTACAGCAAGCGGCGGCCCTTTTCTTGGCAAAAAACCTAATTTTTTAGTAAATGTAAAAAAAGACCATGCATTGCAACATCCAAACTGGAGCATGGGCGCTAAAATAACAATTGACTCTGCAACGCTCATGAACAAAGGGCTTGAAATGATAGAAGCAAAATGGCTTTTTAATCTTAACCCTGACCAGATAGAAGTAATTGTTCATTCGCAAAGCATCATCCACAGTATGGTACAATTTGAAGACGGGAGCATAAAAGCCCAGATGGGATTGCCCGATATGAAGCTTCCGATTCAATATGCGCTTACGTTTCCTCAGCGGTTTGACAATAAAAATCCCAGGGCCAATTTCAGGAAGATCCCAACGCTTTCATTCGAGGAGCCCGACGTTAAAACTTTCCGCAACCTGAGCCTTGCCCGGACAGCATTAGAGAAAGGGGGTAATCTTCCATGTATTCTAAATGCCGCCAATGAGATAGCGGTATGGGCATTTCTAAATAACCGGATCGGATTCCTGGATATCACCGCTGTGATTGAAAAAGCAATGCAAAAAATAAATTATATAGAAAAGCCAAATCTTGCAGATTATTTTGAAAGCGATGGCGAGGCACGTAATTTCGCCGCTTCGTTGATAAAAATTTAGAATATGAGTGGAAATGGAAGAAAATTAAACGAGCAAAATCAAATACAAATTCAAACATTCTACAACAAACTTCGTACATCAAATATTATATGTCACTATTAGCAATAAATTGGCCTGCTGTGGGCTTACAGGCGGGTTACCTTCTTTTCTCTCTTTCTATTCTAGTAATCGTTCACGAATTCGGGCATTTCATTACCGCTAAGTGGTTTAAATGCCGTGTAGAAAAATTTTACTTATTTTTTGATCCATGGTTTTCTATTTTCAAAAAGAAAGTAGGCGAAACAGAATACGGAATAGGCTGGCTTCCCCTTGGCGGCTATGTAAAGATTTCGGGAATGGTAGATGAGAGTATGGACAAAGAACAAATGAAACTGCCACCAGAGCCGTGGGAATTCAGAAGTAAACCGGCATGGCAAAGGCTTATTATTTTATTGGCAGGTGTTACCATGAATGTTTTGCTGGCCTTTTTTATTTATGCCATGGTGCTTTTTAAATGGGGTGAAACCAGGTTGCCCAATGCAAGCGTTAAAGATGGGATATGGGTTACCGATAGTCTTATGTACAATATCGGATTGAAAAATGGTGACAAAATAGAAGCGGTAAATGGCGATCCTGTAAAATATTTTGACGATATACCTGGCAAAATTTTATTGGGCAGACAAATAACCGTAGAGAGAGATGGCAAAGAGCAAACATTAACGGTGCCCATCAACATGATAGAGCAATTGGTAGAAAAAAAAGGTAAAAGAGGCAACCGGCTGGTAATGCCACGATCTCCTTTACTCGTAGGTCCTTATGATGCAAAAGATACAACTGCCGCTAAAACCGCAGGGCTAAGAGGTTATGATAAAATAGTAGAAGTAGATTCTACTCCTATCACCTATTTTGACCAACTGGCCGGATACCTGCAGCACAAAAAAGGAGACTCGATTACGCTTTCTGTGATCAGAAACGGGCAACCACTTCAGTTGAGGGCGCTAGTAGATAACGAAGGAAAGATTGGGATCAACATTTTTTCGCCTGCGCAATATGACAGCCTGGGAATTTTTAAGCTGGAAACTAAAACATACAGCTTCCTCTCTTCTTTCCCGGCGGGCGTAAAAGAAACCGGCAAACAATTAGATTTTTACATCCAACAATTCAAATTGATTCTGAATCCAGAAACCGGCGCCTACAAAGGACTTGGCGGATTTAAAACGATGGCATCTATATTTCCAAGTACCGGATGGGACTGGGAGGCTTTCTGGAAAATAACGGCTTTCTTTTCTATTATACTAGCTTTTATGAACCTGCTTCCAATTCCTGCGTTAGACGGGGGCCACGTTGTGTTTACTATTATTGAAATGATAACCGGAAGAAAACCAAGTGACAAATTCTTAGAGTATGCGCAAATTGCAGGAATGGTAATCCTGTTTGCATTGCTGATTTTTGCAAATGGAAATGATTGGTTTGGCTGGGGAAGAGGGCATTAGAAATCTTCGGAAAATATTTATAAAAATTTATAATTACTATTTTATGGGCGATGTTTTCATCGCCCATTTCTATGCAATCAGCTTTCCATAGTAAAGCAACAAATATCCAGAATTCCTATTCTCTCCTTCTTACAATCCCAGGCAGTGAAAGAACTATTTTGAGATGATTAAAATCATAAGGATAAAAGTAAAATAATAAAAGTAATCTAATACTTTTATTCAACATTTCAATTACCTTTGCATTCATTTAATTATTAAAATCAGAAAAAATGGCAACTTTATTAGAACATGAAAATATCCTCAACGTTACATTGTTGGAACCCAAATTAAAACACTCAACTATTTTTGAAAGGTTTGATGAATTAATTTCCGGCGAGAGTCTAATCCTTCATAATGACCATGATCCTAAACCTCTCTTTTATGAATTATCCGCCGAAAGAGGCGATATTTTTGAATGGGAATATCTTGAGCGAGGTCCGAAACTCTGGAGAATAAGAATCACCAAAACCAAGGGTGAAGGAAATGACGATGAAAATATTCTTGATGCTACGTTATTGCATCCCAGCGTAAAACACCAAACCATTTTCAACCGTTTTGATGCGTTAAAACCCGGTGAAAGCTTCACTTTGCATAATGATCACGATCCGCGTCCCTTACGTTTTCAATTAGAAAATACCAGAGGAAATGTTTTCAACTGGGAATATTTGGAACAAGGCCCCGAATTATTTAGGATAAAAATTACTAAAAATGGGTTAGTAGAAAAACAAGATGAAAATATCCTTGATGCTACTTTATTACATCCCAGTGTAAAGCATCAAACCATTTTTGACCGTTTCGACGCGTTAAAACCTGGAGAAAGCTTCACTTTGCACAACGATCACGATCCACGTCCGCTACGTTTCCAGTTAGAAAATACAAGAGGAAATATCTTCAATTGGGAATATTTGGAACAAGGCCCTGAATTATTCAGAATAAAAATTACTAAAAACAATTTGGTAAAAGCGGAACCTGAGCCTGCGAAAGCCTCGACTGTAAAGGAAAATATTCTGAATGTTACTGCCCTAGAACCTAAACTGAAACATCCAACCATTTTTGTAAAGTTCGATGAATTAAAACCCGGCGAAAGTTTAACCATTCATAATGATCACGATCCTAAGCCACTTTATTACCAACTGTTGGGCGAAAGAGGAAATATCTTTACCTGGGAATACCTGGAGCAAGGGCCTAAGTTATGGCGTATAAAAATTTCTAAACGTCCCGAAGGTGAAGGAGATGAAACACTCGGCGAAATTGTTGCAAAAGATTTACGCAAGGCTGAAATATTTAAAAAATATGATTTGGATTTTTGTTGTGGTGGAAAGAAAACAGTGAAAGAAGCCTGTGCTGAAAAAGGCCTGGACGTGACTAAAGTAGAACAGGAATTACGAAATAGCGATAAAACTTCGTTTACTGCACGGCCATTGCCTTACAATGATTGGAATCTTGATTTTCTTGCTGATTACATTGTGAATACGCATCATAGTTATGTGAGAAAAACAATACCCGATATCAGAAGCTATGCAGAAAAAGTGGCTAAAGTTCACGGAGCACATCATCCGGAATTATTAGAAATAAATAAATTAGCACAGGAAGTGTGTGATGAAATGTCTGAGCACATGGTTAAAGAAGAAACTGTTTTATTTCCTTACGTAAAACATATTGTAAGCACAAAAGGCAAAGGTTATGTAAAATTTGATAGTCTTGAAAATGTACAGGAACCAATTGATATCGCCGTAACAGAACACGAATTAGTGGGAGGCAATATGGACAAAATCAAAGAACTGAGTAATAACTTTAAAGTACCTGAAGATGGATGCGCCAGCTATGCTTACTTGTTTAAAACATTGAACGAATTTGAGGATGACCTGCACATACATATTCACCTTGAAAACAATATCCTTTTTCCAAAAGCTCTGAAATTAGAAAAAGAATAAATCGAAAAACCACCTGCTTACTATGATCGGCATACAGCCTTCATCTTAATTTTTAAACAAGATATTCTGGAGCATTATTTTGGACGGAAATTGAGATGAAGCTGTTTCATTGATTGAATCCAGCTTCAAAATGACAAACGGCGTTCTTTGTCTATGTATTCACTTTTTAAATTAAAGCCATGAAAAAGATTACTTTGATTTTATTTTCCACCGCATTTTTATTTGCCTGCAATCAAGGCGCCAACAAAAATGAGTCGAACGAAAATAGTACACAAGGGCAAAACGAAACTTATGAATTAACACTGAATAACGGCGCCAAATGGCAGGCAGATACCATGACCAACCGGCATTTGATTCAAATCAAAACCATGGCAAATATGTTTAAAGTCGCCCCTTTCCCTGCCGTGGAAAAGTACCAGATTTTAGGATCAGACCTTCAGGCCGGCCTCAATTCCATGATCAAGGATTGCACACTGAAAGGCGCGCCGGATGAAGCCCTTCACAAATGGATGCTTCCTATCTTGCATCAGGCACAGGCATTAAAAAATGTAACTGATACGGCGACCGCGAAGCCTATTTTTGATTCATTAGATCAGCGCATTAATATTTACTATGATTATTTTCAATAATTATGATTATGACTATAAATGCGAATACAAAACTTTCTAAAATTTTAAAGCAGAATCCAAACGCATTGGAAGCAATTATCAGCATCAATCCTAAGTTTGAAAAATTGCGAAATCCATTACTGAGAAAATTAATGGCCGCCCGTACCAGTATTGGTATGGCATCAAAGATCGGAGGATTTAATGTTGAGAAATTTTTTGACATATTACAACCATTAGGCTTCGAACCAGACAGGAATACTGAACCTGAAAGCCATATAGAAAAACCAAAATTACCGGCATTTTTTAATGCCGTAAAACCAGAACAAATAGTTGATTTTGATGTGCGGTCCATTATAGATGCCGGTGAAGATCCTCTTTCAGCAATTGTTGCAAAAGTAAAAAGCATTCCTAAAGGCGGCGTTCTCAAAATCATCAATAGCTTCGAACCGACACCATTAATTTTATTGTTGAAAAAGCAAGGATTTGAATCTTTTGTGGATACCATTGACGATCAATTAGTGGAAACTTATTTTTATAAAACAGGAGATGAAACTTTAAACATAAATGACAAAGAAAATAATTCAGAGGGTTGGGATGAGTTGCTAAAAAAATATGAGGGAAACCTGCTGAATGTGGACGTAAGAAATTTAGAAATGCCTCAGCCAATGATGACCATTCTTGAATCAATTGAAAAACTGCCCGAAGGCAGCGCGTTGTTCGTCTATCACAAAAGAATTCCTGTATTTTTATTACCGGAATTAAGAGAAAGAAAATTTGATTATCGCATAAAAGAAGAAGCTCCTAACCAGGTGCGCCTGCTGATTTTTAAAGAGTAAAATGTTTCCTGGAACCACAAATACCGGCCTTGCAAAAAATACTTCTTACAAAGTAGTGTTGCCATTTTATTTATACGCAGGATTATCTCTTCTTGCTGCAACTATCCTATTAATTTTTTCTACCCCTGCCTTCTTACAACACTATTTTCATCCACACACACTGGCCATTACCCACATAATGGCATTGGGCTGGGGCACGATGATGATACTCGGCGCAAGCCACCAATTGGTCCCTGTTTTGATTGAAGGGAAATTGTACAGCAACACGCTGGCGTATCTCTCATTTGGTTTTGCAGCTATCGGAATTCCACTTTTGGTTATCGGGTTTTATAATTTTGATTTTGGATGGCCGACTCAAACCGGAGCTATTTTTATAAATGCAGCGATAATATTCTATTTAGTAAATATCGCCGTCAGCATGGTAAAAAGTAAAAAAGAAAATGTACACGCTGTATTTGTTTTTACCGGCACACTGTGGCTGATGATTACGATTCTTGTCGGATTATTTTTAGTTTATAATTTCACGTCAAATATTTTGTCACGTGATTCATTGTCCTATCTTCCTCTTCATGCTCACCTGGGAATTATTGGATGGTTTTTAATGCTGGTGATAGG
>JBDTGD010000176.1:0-5959 GCA_039937595.1 Ginsengibacter sp.
AAAGAGCTGTTCGGCCGCGAAGAAAAGACTCAAAAAATGAGTAATCTTCGCCGCACCATCAGCCGCAGATTGGTGGAGGCAAAAAACAGCACGGCCATGCTTACTACTTTCAACGAAGTGGACATGGGCCCTATCATGGAATTGAGAAAAAAATATAAAGAAGCTTTTAAGAAAACCCACGAAGTGAATCTTGGTTTTATGAGCTTCTTTGTAAAAGCATGTTGCTTTGCCCTTCAGGAATGGCCTTCGGTGAACGCGCGCATTGATGGCGATAATATCATACTGCATGAGTTTTGCGATGTTTCTATTGCGGTTTCTTCTCCCAAAGGTTTGGTAGTGCCGGTAATAAGAAACGCGGAAAGTCTTAGTATGGCAGAGATTGAAAAGGAAGTAGTGCAACTTGCGGTAAAAGCGAGGGACAGCAAACTCACCATTGAAGAAATGACAGGAGGCACCTTTACCATCACAAATGGCGGCGTTTTTGGATCCTTAATGAGCACGCCAATTATTAATATACCTCAAAGCGCCATCCTTGGAATGCATAATATAGTAGAGCGGCCAATGGCTGTAAATGGCCAGGTGGTAATAAAGCCCATGATGTACATCGCATTGAGCTACGATCACAGGGTAATCGATGGCCGCGAATCAGTAAGCTTTTTGGTCCGCGTAAAAGAAATGCTCGAAAATCCGGAACAACTTTTATTTGGCAAAGACCCTGTTAAAGCGCTTCTTCAGCTTTAATTGCCCGTGAAGAACTTTTGGAAAGTTTATTATGACTTTAGCACTTCCGTAAAACACTATGCAACTTTCCAAAAGTTGTGTAAATATAAAAATATTTTTGCATGAATAATGATGAACCATCTTTCCCCAAAAAAGGAAATCATTTTCATCGTTATTTGGAATATGCTTCCACACTTCTCAACAACTACAATGGTAAAGAACCCTTTCATCTTTATCTAAAAAAATATTTTTCAACCAATAAAAAACACGGTTCGCGCGATAGGAAACAAATTACCTCTCTTTGCTATTATTATTTTCGACTTGGCTTTGGCACTACATCGGCAATTTCCGTTGAAGAAAAATTGATATTGGCGACTTTTCTTATTGAAGAAAATCCATCTTCTTTTTTGGAAACATTGAATCCGGAATGGAATAAAAATATCAACCTGGCCATTGATAGAAAGCTGGAACTCGTAAAAGATATTTTCGATGTTAAAAAAATATTTCCTTTCCGTGAAGCATTGAGCAATGAAATTAACTTTCCCGGCATTTCATTATCATTTTTGATTCAGGCAAAATTATTTATAAGAATAAGACCCGGATACCAGAATGCTGTTTTCGATAAAATTAAATCCGCGAATATTTCTTTTGAAAAAATAAATGATCACTGCCTTTCATTTGCCAACAATGAGAAGTTGACCAATATTCTCGATATAGACAAAGAAGCCATTATCCAGGATTATAATTCTCAGCAAACATTGTCGGCTTTAGCCTTCAGCCTTCAGCCTTCAGCCTCCGGTATTTCAGTTTGGGATTGCTGCGCTGCCAGCGGAGGTAAATCAATTCTTGCTTGTGACCTCTTAAAAAATATTGAACTAACAGTAAGCGATACACGACAAAATATTCTTTCAAATCTCGACAGGCGTTTTGAGAAGGCTGGCATCAAAAATTACCAATCATTTCCTGCTGATCTTTCAATTTCCACTTCCGGGATTGGGGGAAAGTTTTTTGATTTGATTATTGCGGATGTACCCTGTTCAGGCTCTGGTACGTGGGCCAGAACTCCAGAACAACTGCATTATTTTAAAAAGGAGCAAATTTCTGAGTATGCTGCTTTGCAGAAGAAAATTGTAACCAATATCGCAAAAGCACTAAAAAAGGATGGATATCTTCTCTATATAACCTGTTCGGTTTTTAAAGAAGAAAATGAAGAAAACGTAAACTATATTCAAAATGAATTAGGCCTTGAATTGCTACAAAGCAAATACCTGAAGGGGTATGAAATGCAGGCGGATACTTTATTTGTGGCGTTGTTTACTTTTTCAAAAAAATAAGAAATCGTTTTTTTTGTTGCTTTATTGTTTGACGAGGGACAATGAAAGTCAAGGTTGAACAGCAGCCATTTCAATGTCATCAAAATGAATACCGCTATGGCTTTCGTTATAAATACATTCGCCTTTATTAATTACCAACACCTGTGGAGATTGATGATGAACATGGAACGTCTCTGCAATTTTGTTGGAAATATCCCTGTGCCTTATAAGGTCAAGAAAATAAAAATCAACTCCTTCGGGCGCTTCATTTTTATCAAGCCTGTTTTTAGCCATGCTACTTATAGAGCAACGTGTGCTGTGTTTGAAAATTACCAGGGGAGCTTTTTGGGAATTCGTAACGATTTCATCCAATTGCGTTACTTCGTTTATGGGAATCCAATTCATTTTTTAAAAAGAAATTTAATTATCAATGAATAATTCCTTCTGCCATTGGGCAGCCACTTCTGCGGGTTGAACTGCAGGATGTAAATGCGAAGATGATCACAACAACTATCAGCAGTGAAATAAACAATCTTTTCATGAATAATTATTTAATTAGGTATTAATTTGCAAAGTTAAAAGATGTTTTTAAACTAATTATAAAAAAACAGGCTATATTTCAAACTTATGTTAAAAGTAACAGAAAACTATTAAATAAATAATGCGAATCCATTTTATTTCAATCGGCGGTAGTGTAATGCACCAGTTAGCTATCGCTTTAAAGCATAAAGGCTATCAAATAACCGGGAGCGATGATGAAATTTTTGAACCGGCCGCTTCTAATCTTAAAGAAGAAAATATCTTTCCTGAAAAAATCGGCTGGTTTCCAGGAAATATCACGCCGGATATTGAAGCAATTATCCTGGGTATGCATGCAAAGGAAGACAATCCTGAGGTTAAAAAAGCCCGGGAGCTTGGGCTTAAAATATTTTCATTTCCCGAATATATTTACCATGAAAGCCTCCATAAAAAAAGGATTGCTATCGGTGGAAGCCACGGCAAAACTACGACGACTGCAATGATCATGCATGTATTCAAATATGCAGGTTTAGATTTCGATTACCTGGTAGGAGCAAGGCTTGATGGCTTTGAGCAAAGTGTAAAAATAACTGATGCGCCTCTTATCGTTTGCGAAGCAGACGAATATCCCGCCAGTACCATTGAGAAAAGGCCAAAATTTCATTTTCTTTTTCCGCATATCGCTGTAATAACAGGTATTGCGTGGGACCATATCAATGTATTTCCTACATTTGACTTCTATCTTGAGCAGTTTGCAATTTTCATTAAAAAAATCGAGAAAAACGGTGTCCTAATCTATAATGAAACTGATGAAGTTTTAAAAAAACTGGTTGAAAAAAATCATCGGGGAGATATCAGTTATATCCCGTATGGCCTTCCACAGCATGCGATAGAAAATGGAATTACAACTGTAATGATTAGTAAAGAAAAAACGCCGTTATCTGTTTTTGGTAACCATAATCTTTTAAATTTGCAGGCGGCTTATTTTGTAGCTAAACAACTTAAAATAGAAGATGCTATTTTTTCACAAGCTATCAGTTCCTTTGCAGGCGCTGCCAAAAGACTGGAATTAATTGCACAGAAAAAAGAGGGTAACATTTACAGGGATTTTGCCCACGCGCCAAGCAAGGTAAAAGCAAGTATTGATGCCGTAAAAGAACAATTTCCCAACAGAAGATTAGTGGCTATTCTTGAACTGCATACATTTAGTAGCCTCAATATAGATTTTATCTCTGAATATAAGGGAACAATGGATAAAGCGGATGAAGGGATCGTTTTTTACAGCAATCATGCTTTGGAGCTGAAAAGAATGAAACCGCTCGATCCGGAAGATGTACAAAGGGGATTTCATAAACAAAACGTCAAAGTAATTACTGAAAGAAAAAAATTAGAAGAAAAACTGGGTGAAGAAAAATTGGACAACACTAATTTTCTTTTTATGAGTAGTGGTAATTATGACGGAATGGATATCTTGAAAACTTTAAACATTATATCTTAAAATATTAAATCTTACAATTAAAACACCAATATGGCTTTAAAACTAGAGCGCCCCATCGTATTTATTGATTTGGAAACCACAGGCATTAATATTGCTACAGACCGAGTAATAGAAATAGCAATTGTTAAAATAATGCCCGACAAAACAAAACTTGTCAAACATAAACTCATTAACCCGCAAATGCCGATTCCTAAGAGCAGTACGGACATTCATGGAATCACAGATGACAAAGTAAAAAATGCACCTTCATTTAAAGAAGTGGCTAATGAAATTAAGCAGTTTATTGATAACGCGGATTTGTCGGGCTATAATTCCAACAGGTTTGATATTCCGTTATTGATGGAAGAATTTTTAAGAGCGGGAATTGTATTAGATATGTCCAGTCGTCGTTTGCTGGATGTACAAACTATTTTCCATATGATGGAAAAGCGTACATTGGAGGCTGCTTACAAATTTTATTGTGCCAAAGACCTGGTTGACGCGCATTCAGCAGAAGCGGATGCATCTGCCACCTGGGAAATTCTGGAAGCACAGTTGGAAAGATATGCTCACCTGGGAACTACAATTGACACAGTTTTGCAATTTACCGGCGAAGAGAAGTATGTTGACTTCGCGCGAAGATTTGTTCTTGATAATGATGTGGAAGTCTTTAACTTTGGAAAACATAAAGGAAGAAGTGTGGTGGAAGTGTTGAAGGCCGAACCTCAATATTATGACTGGATGATGAGAGGCGACTTCCCATTACATACCAAACAAAAGCTCACTGAAATTTTTAACCGTACTTTATTAAAGAAATAAACCGTTCAGCCGATTTTTAAAAATTGGTAACAAATAAAATAGTAAATTTATTTTTGAATAATATCCTCATTTTTGGAAAAACTTCTCATCATACCCACTTATAATGAAAGAGAAAATGTAGCACTCTTACTTAAAACTGTTTTTGAACTACAGGAGGGTTTCCATGTCTTAATTATTGATGATGGTTCCCCGGATGGAACTGCTGATATTGTAAAAAATCTTTTTGCGACTTACCCTGGAAAATTATTTTTGGAAGAAAGGGTGGGCAAGTTAGGCCTGGGTACCGCGTATATTCATGGTTTTAAATGGGCATTGGATAGAGGATATCGTTTTATTTTTGAAATGGATTGTGATTTTTCACATAACCCCAAAGACCTTGATAAGCTATACAAAGCCTGTAAAACCGGCGGCGCAGATGTAGCCGTTGGGTCCCGCTATGTAAAAGGAGGCAAAGTAGAAAACTGGCCAGTATTAAGAGTCCTCATTTCAAAAGGCGCATCGGTTTATACACGACTTTTAACATTTATGCCGATAAAAGACCCGACTGCGGGATTTGTCTGCTACAGGAATTCCGTGTTGGAAGCGATCAATTTTGATAAAATCAGCTTTGTGGGATACGCTTTCCAGATAGAAATGAAGTTTGCGTCATGGAAACTTGGGTTTAAGATTAAAGAAGTGCCCATTACTTTTAAAGATCGTACCTACGGTGTTTCAAAAATGAATAAGGGAATCGTGAAAGAAGGTATATTTGGTGTGTTGGAATTGAAATGGATGAGCATGTTCAAAAATTACCGTAAGCGTGTGAAGAATTATGATCGCGAATTTAAAAAACAACCATTAACTGCAGTAGAGCAGAATAACGCGTAGTTTATTGGAAGGCTTTACTTTAAGAAACTCTATATTTTTTCTATTTCCTGGACTTTTCTTCCAATCCTGCCCCAAACATAAGCGCAACGCGTCAATTGCTAAAACATAGTATATTTTATCATTTCCACTTAAATGCCGGGTGAAACTGCTGCAGCGTATCTCTTAAATATTCCCTGTCGAGATGGGTGTAAATTTCTGTAGTTGTGATGCTTTCATGTCCCAGCATATCCTGTACAGCCCGCAG
>JBDTGD010000177.1:0-9021 GCA_039937595.1 Ginsengibacter sp.
TAGAAGAATTTGTTCATTTACTGTATTTTTAATTTCCATAACCAGTAGCGTTAATCACTAAGACCAAATCATTAAGCAAAACAAGATGAAACGAAATCCGAAAGATATTTTCTTCGTTGGCATTCAATTTATTTTGTTTGTTGTCTATTTTTTTCGGTTTTCAAAAATTGATTTTACAGTTCCCCGTTGGTTGCAGATGGTCGGGTTATTTCTTTCGGTTGCCGGAATTATTATTTCACTTGCTTCGATTCTTACTTTAAACAAAAACCTCTCACCGTTTCCAACTCCCAAACAAAGCGCTGAATTGATTCAGTCCGGGATATACAAATACATCCGTCATCCTATTTATTCTGGTATATTATTTTTCACTTTTGGTTTTTCGATGTATTCCGAAAACACTTTGCGGCTTTTAATTTTTTTTACGCTGCTGATTTTATTCAGGTTTAAAGTGGCTTACGAAGAAAAACTATTGCAGGATAAATATTCAAATTATGCTGCTTACAAAAAAACAACTGGAATGTTTTTACCAGGACTAACATTATAGGAATGGGAAAATTACCAATCTTAATTTCTTCCAGGGGCATCAAAATAAAAATTGCAGGAATTCCTGCCCGAATTGACTTGGTCAGGCGGGTCTTGGTTTACTGTTTGAGAATCTCTTTTGGATTTGAGCAAAAATGATTTTCCGGCGCTCCGGATATTTAGCTGTTAGCCATAGAAAGCAGGAGACGAATAACATACACATTCTTCTTTTTTCCTTTAACTTTTCAAGGGCAATTTCCTTCTGATAAATGAGTTTGTTTTTCAATAAAATGAAGATATTAAATTCTGTATTTAGACAGCTATTGTGTATATATTAGTAACACTTATTCTTTTATCCCTGCAGAATCAGAGCATAATCAAAAAACTTACAGGTCAAGATTTCTTTCGTCGATGACGCCGTAAATGAAACTGGCACAGATTATGTGAAAACCGCATGGAAGAAGTGAGAAAACAGCATGCACTAAAATTTTCGCAATTACTGGTTAAAGATGAAAAAGCTTCGATTAATCAGATAGAAAATCTATCTATTCCCATACCATAAAAGGTGAATTAGTGGATTTATTACAACGTGCGTTGCCTCATTTCGGGGAACATCTTGCTCACGCAAGGTGATTCAGAAGAATAATAAAAAATAAACAGGACAAAAAATCAATAACCATTAAATATTAAATTATGAAACAAGCATTCAAATTATTTACGATCAGCACCTGTATGCTAGGTGCTATGTTCATTTTGAACAGTTGCAACTCAAGCGGTGATAAAACCGCATCGGCAACAACAGACACTACCACTACCACTACAGCTACTACAGCCGCACCTGCTCCTGCTCCCGACACAGCGGCAGCCGCAGCTGTTACTCCGTCCAAACTTACGGACCCTGAAATAGCTTCAGTAGCTGTTACAGCCGACCAGATTGATATTGATTATGCAGCTATTGCCAAGAAAAAATCAAAAAACAAACAGGTTTTGGAATTTGCTGCAACTATGGCCAAAGACCATGGAAGTGTAAATGCAAAAGCTATTGCATTAGCCAAGAAATTGGGAGTTACTCCACAAGATAATCCGACTACACAATCATTACTTTCTCAGGCGACTACTACCAAAGAAATGCTCAATTCAAAATCAGGTGCTGATTTTGATAAGGCATATATTGATAATGAAGTAGCTTATCACAAGGCCGCTATAGGAGTAGTAGAAAACACATTGATTCCAGACGCCACTAACCCGGAATTAAAAAGTTTGCTCGAATCCGCATTGCCAATCTTTAAAGGACATTTGGAACATGCTGAAAAGATTCAAGCTGCACTTTCAAAATAATATACAATTAAAAACTTTCAGAAACAGTGCATATTTGTTATATGCACTGTTTCATTTAAACACCTCCCCAGAGTGAAATAGATTAAGTGAAACGAAATAAAAATAAACCAGCCAGTTGATTGAGCCAGGGATATACAAATACACCCGGCATGCTATTTAACCTTGTATATTATTTTTCACTTTTGATTTCCCGGCTTATTCAAAATTTTATTTTTTATGCTGCCAATTTTACCCAGGTCCAAAGCAGCCACGCTTAAATAAAAACGATTGGAATGTTTTGCTAAGAATGAACTTATAAGAAAGTAAGAATTATCAATCCCAGTTTCTTCATGGTTCATCAAATTAAAATCTTGCTTATTTATTGGTTTAATGTATTTGTAGTTTCAGGTAATTGTTGTATAAAAGGACTGATTGAATTGAATTTTAGTTAAGGTTGTCGTATCAATGCATTACTCCAAAATTAAAACGTGGCGACAGGAAGTCTGATTTATTCCTATCAATAAAAGAAAGAATAACAGTGTTTTTTATTTTTTATAACAAGCGCTAACTAACATCATTTCAGAAATTTTTTCTAAAGTATTTTAATCCTTTTTCTTTGAGATATAATTGAATGAAATTAAAACAAAGCCTATCGTCAAAAGTGTTCTGAAAGTCATAGCGCCAACTGTCTTCTGTTCATAAATTCCTCCGGAATAAATATAGATTCCCAAACCAATAAATGCGATTACGAGAACACCAACAGCAATATTCAATACTATTGTAGTCCATTTTTGCCGTGTGAAAAAACCATAAGCCGCAACGAGATAAAGGAAAGCGCAAACAAAATTAGCAACAACGACAAACAATACATAATTACCTTCTTTGTCCCTGATATCAAACAATCCAAAGATTACGGAAGTACTCATAAATAAAGTAACGATTCCAAAAAGGGCTATTACAAAACCGGAAATAAATAATACAATTGATTTCATTTTAATTTTTATCCAGCTTTTATTTTTCAATATTTTAATTCGTGCATATTTGTAATTACACACAAATTAAATTTTTTACTAAATATGTGTATGATGACTATCATTACGTTTATTGATTGGCATCATACAAATCGTACCAGTATTTATTGAAATTTGGAGAAATAAATTTAAAGATTTTTCAAAACATTTTAGAATAATACATCTTACGTGCATAATGTCTAAAATATTTTATCATTCATCAAACGGACATTTCTTTATGAAAAATATATTAGTTCCTACAGACTTTTCAATTGCATCCCGCAATGCTGCAAAATATGCCCTGTCATTGGCGCAGTCATTCAACGCGAAAGTAACTTTAATCAATGTAGTTACACCCCCGATAATCATCGATGATTCTATACTCGCTTCCGTAATGATAACCCAGGCAGAAATATTAGACGCCAACAAGAAATTAATGGAACAGGAAATTGAAGCGCTTTCAGATAAAACTACCGAAATAAAGGGCTTCGTAGAAGAAGGATATGCCTTGGATATCGTTCCTAAATGGGTAGATAAGGAGAAGGCAGACCTGGTCATAATGGGGATGAAAGGCAAAGGAAAAAGTAGTTCTGTTTTTGGAAGTACCACTACGGCTCTCATAAAAAGATGCTCTTTCCCAATATTTGTAATTCCGGAAAAAGCCGAATTCAACCCAATTCACAATATCACTTTTGCATCCGACTTTAATGCAACAATAGAAAGTGACCGCTATACTGCACTTCTTGAAATATCCCGAAAATTCAATGGGGTGATCAACATTCTCCATGTCCAAAAAAAGCAATCTGATTTAAAGTCCGAAGAAGAGATTGGTAAGATGAAAACAAGTCTTGCATTTTCGAATCACGAACATCAGTTTCATACAATTACTGAAAATAATGTGGAAGAAGGTATTAATAAATTTATGGAACAGAACCATACGGATGTTTTAGCCATGGTGGCGCACAAACATTCTCTCTTTGAACGTATGTTTGGTAAAGTTCATACCAAATCGATGAGCTATCAAACAGAAATTCCTTTGCTGGTATTGCAGAGCAAATAAAAAATTATAAGATCAGAAGCTTTGGCCATCTGGTCAATTTTAGATTAAGAAGCCGGAACATCCAATATTAAAGCATTTAAAAATTCACGCTATTTCCCCGCCTGAAAGGCTTCAGACGTTTAGCGCACTATTCGCGGCTTCTATTGACACCAATCATAAGAAAACCTGACGTGTATCATTTTTATAGTTAGTTAATACAAATATCATTGCACATAAACAATTTTGAGTTTAATATGCAAAAAATATTAGTTCCTACAGACTTTTCCAACAACGCTTTAAAAGCAATTGGGTATGCCGCTGAAATAGCAAAAAAATCCGGCGCCACTATTTTTCTGTTGCATGTAATAGAGCCAACGCTCAACATGGCAAATATGCAGGCAGATTCATCCGGTAAAAAAGTGGTGAACGCAAGAACATCAAAACTCAATTTGTCTTTGAAGTCAATTGCTGAAGTGTATCCGGACGTTAAAGTGATACCCTACCTGGCAGGAGGTGCGGTTGTTCCATCTATTCTTGAATATGCAGAAAAGGAAATGATAGACATGATTATAATGGGAACAAAAGGCGCCAGCGGCTTAAAAAAGATTTTTATCGGAAGTGTAACAGCCGCAGTAATTGAAAGTACGAAAATTCCAGTTTTAACTGTTCCGGTCTCTTATGAAATGGAGGAGCCCAAGGCGATTGTTTTTGCGACTAATCAATTTGAAAAAAACAAAGAAGTGCTGAATAAAATGATCGTGTTTTCGAAACTCTTTTCGTCAGCAATACACGTGGTAGTATTTAAAGAAATTGATGGAGATGAAAATGCCGATTTCATTTACAATGAAGAGCAGTTAAACGATTACCTGCAATTTTTGAAAGAAACTTTTCCTGATGTAATTTTTAAAGGAGAATTATTAAGTGGAAATGATTTTGAAATGACCATAGACCAGTATAGCAACCAAAATGAAGCGGAAATAATTGCCATGGTCACCTATCCAAAATCCTTTTTTGAAAAAGTGTTATTGAAAAGTGTGACTAAAAAAATGGCATTTCATTCTATTATTCCAATCCTGGCGATACCAGGGATTACCGTAGATCACCTTAATGTATGAAACCTATTAAATGACTAATAAAAAATAAGGTATGAAAGAGCTCACAAAAAAGATAATAAAAAAGGAAGCGACTTACAACGTTGCTACCCGTACTTATAAAGAGAAAGATATAAAGACGAAAAAGTTTCTTGCAGTTTTCGATGGATTTAAATTCTCGGAAAGCACGATGGATTATGCGATTCACCTAACGAAGAAATCAGATGCATTGCTGGTTGGCATTTTTTTAGATGAGTTTATCTATCGCTCTTACAACGTTTCAAAAATGGTCACTTCTTATAAAAATGATGAGCAAATATTGAAACAGATGGATGCAACAGATAAGGAAAGAAGAGATGAAGCAGTAAGGCAGTTCGAGCAGGCTTGCAGACGGGAAGGTATTCAATATTCTTTTCACCGCAATGCAGGTATTGCCATCCAGGAATTAAAGCAGGAAAGCATATTTGCGGATTTAATTATTATCAATGACACTGAAACTTTTAATCGTTTTGCAGAGGAGCCCCCTACCCGGTTTATTAAAGAATTACTTTCGGATGTGCAATGCCCGGTGCTGATTGTGCCTGATATATTTAAGCCAATAGATAAAATCACTTTGCTCTATGATGGCGGCCCTTCATCTGTATTTGCGATTAAAATGTTTAGCTATCTCTTTAATAATCTGCCGGACATTTCTGTAGAAGTATTTACCGTAAAAGACAAAATGGAAGGATCCCATTTACCCAACAACAAGTTTATGCGGGAATTCATTAAACGGCATTTCCCGACTGCAAAATATATCCTGGAAAAAGGTAAAGCAGAAGAGCAGATACTTGGCCATCTGCGCTATCATAAGGGAAATGAACTGGTGGTTTTGGGTGCTTACAGGAGAAGTGAAATATCAAGATGGTTCAAAATAAGCATGGCAGATACTCTTATGAAGGAATTGGACACACCATTATTTATTGCACATAATAAGTAACACGTTAAAAATCGATTTAATAATTCTTTAAATTATAACAAAATGAAAAAACTATTAGTTCCGACAGACTTTTCAGAATGCGCGGATAAAGCCATAAACTTCGCCGTGGAAACATCTAAAATTCTTCCGGTGCAGATCACATTGCTTCATTCGTACGAGATAAATAGTAGTTTATACACTGATTACATTGGCGTAAATAAGGAATATAATCAAACGATCTTGAACGGGGCAAAAGAAAAATTATCCGATCTTAAAAGAGATATCGAAGAAGCTAACGGAGAAATTGCAGACATTGCCGTTTCCACTGATTCATTACAAGAGGCGATTAAAAAGTGTGTGGAAGAAGAGAAGTTTGACCTCATCATAATGGGAACGTTGGGAGCGACTGGTATCAAAGAAAAATTGTGGGGTAGCCGTACTGCGTCGACAATTGGCAAATCCAGCATTCCGGTATTGGCTGTACCAAATGATTATAAATGGAAAAAACCGCAGAAAATTTTATTTGCCACCAATCAGTTCGAGAAGAACCCTGCTATACTTAATTACATTTTCGAGCTTGCAGGCTTGTATATGGCAAACATCCAGGTAGCGGTATTCACTGACGAAGACGACGATAAAGCAGGCACCTTTCTTGATCATAAGCAAAAAATCTCCGAATATGAATTATTCCTGAAAGAGAATTATAAAGAAGATACACTTACCTCAACACATCTTTACGGAGAAAATTTCGAAGAGACTTTGCAGCACTTTATTAAAGAAAACAACATTGACATACTGGTAATGGTAACTTATCCGCATAACTTTTGGAACAGGATTTTCAATCCCAGTAAAACCAAACGAATGAGCTACCATTCACAGGTTCCTTTGCTGGCGATCCCCGCTGCAATGCGCGATAACAAATAAATATTTTAAACGAAAAAACATGAAACGAATATTAGTACCAGTTGATTTTTCACCCACATCAAAGAAAGCATTCAGGTATGCTGTTGATATAGCTTTTAAGTCCGGAGGCACTGTAATACTTTGTCATTTTTTCAAACCGCTAAAGTCTTCTGATGCAGGAGCGCCACATAATGTTCGCGAATATAATCGGCAATTCGAGAGCAATACTTTAAAGAGATTGCAACGACTTAAAAAGAAAGTGCTGGCCGACACATCAGCAACGTTATCTGTTTCAACACTTGTCGGGCGTATTCCAGTGGTCAAAAATATTCTGAGATTTGCCGAAAACAACCATATTAATTTGATAGTAATGGGAACACAGGGCGCTACGGGATTGAAAAAAATTACTATAGGAAGTGTAGCAGCAAAAGTAATGGAGGGATCGCAGGTTCCTGTCCTTTTGGTTCCTGAAAAGTTTGTTTGGAAGAAGCCGGAAAAGATTCTTTTTACAACAACTATTTGCAAATCCGATAACAAGGCATTTCCTGTCTTATTAAGTTTTTCACATCTATATGATGCGGACATTACCGTTGTAAATCTGCGCGACCCTCACCAATTGAATGGCTTTAAAGAAAAGGAAGAATTTGAAATGTATGCCTACAGTGTACAAAGGATATTTGATGATGTAAATATTCAATTCCGGCAACTGGAAACTTTTTCTGTCGAAAAAACGATGGCAAATCTCCATGAAGAAATTCCTTATGATTTGTTGGTAATGGCCCGTAGAAAATTGGATTTTCTCAGCCGGTCTCTTCAAAAAAGCTTTACTAAAAAAATGGCCCATATTACTACTCAGCCTTTGCTGATTTTACCGGAAAAATAAATATATGTTCATAAATAAATTTATAAAATGATACGTTCAAAACATTGGTGGTTAATTACACTTAAAGGCCTCATCTTTATTTTCCTGGGAATTTACATTTTGAAATTTCCTGTTGGTGGGATGCTTGGTATGATTGTATATGGCGGTGTTTTATTATTCCTTTCAGGATTTATTATTATATCCTTTGCTATCAGTACGCGTAAACTAAACCCAACCTGGAAATGGCAATTAAGCGAAGGTATTCTTGATATTCTACTGGCATTGATCCTGCTGTCGAATATTGGCCTCACGGCAATTACACTGCCTTATGTCTTTGCTTTATTTGGAATTCTCACCGGAATATTTTGGATAATGGAATCTTTATTTTTTAGACGTAATATTTACAAATATTGGTCTGTTGCGCTTATTGCCGGCATATTCAGTATTCTTATTGGCATACTTATATTTTATAGGCCATTGCTGGCAATGCTCACTATTTTTGCTTTCATAGGCCTGATGTTTGTTGTTCAAGGTATTTTTTTGGTGTTGTTTTCGTTAGAAATAAGGCGAATAAAAAAAGAATTTCAAATAAAGAATCATTTATAAACAACGACGTAATTCAATAAAATAAAATCCACGTTATTTGTGCTTTTACTGTATTGATAACATTCATCTTTTGAGATGAGTTGGGTCATACTTTATCGCTAACATCCTCAATACATTTGTTTATAATCAACCCAAGACAGTGTTTGATTATTGAGATTGTCAATTTGTTCATCATAAAAAGAAATATTATGAAGCTAGAGTTCAATTACGAAACGAAAATCAAAGAAGTACAAAAGGAATTTTCAAAAGTCTATCCATTCTTAAAAATAGAATTTTTAAAAAAACCGCACGCAGTTAAGGAATTAACATATAGAAAATTCAGATTGAATCCTGGCAGGCTTTTGAGCGAGGAAAGTAAATCATTTAACCCATCTGAGATAGACATACGTAAAAACAAAACGGTAGCCGAATTAGAAAAAGAGGTCTATGAAAAGTTGGGAATTGCGATGCAGGTTTCCTGTAAGTCAGGAAATATTTGGCTAGAAACTTCATTTACTGGCGATAGAACGCTTGAGATGCAAAATCAGCAAGGGCAGCCCACGAGCTTTTTCTCAGCATAGAGACAAATACGATAAAGGAATCATTAGCCTGAAAATGTAAAACACGCACTTTCAAAATATACGGTCTCTAATCTGTTCACTGCGATACCTCATGCAGCCGCACAAGAAAATAAATGATGTCTTGATTTCGATTCTTTTCTTATGACAAGGATA
>JBDTGD010000178.1:0-4325 GCA_039937595.1 Ginsengibacter sp.
AAGCGCCAAATGCAGAGCCTTTATGGTTAGCCAGTTCTTCAAGATTAATAACAGTTTTGCCGTTTCTTTTTAATTCTTTCAAAACTTCGGTTTTACCTGAGCCTGTAAAACCTCCTAAAACTTTTAAGGAATATTGTTTTTCAAATTGAGCTAGTGCCCATCTTCGAAAGGCTTTGTATCCTCCGCTTAGGACATAAATCTTATACCCATAAAGGCTTAAAAGCCATGCAACCGCTTCGCTACGCATACCACCTCTCCAGCAATGGACAAGAAAACCCGTGCTCTCTGAAGCCGGGTAAGAAGAGAAGATTTCATTCCTTTGCCCTCTCTCCATAATATCTGAAATTTCACGTGGAATTTCTTTCATTCTTTCAGAAAAATAATTCAACCCGTAATCAACTGCTACCTGGCGGCTTTGCTGCACATAAGCCGTACCGATTATGGCACGTTGTTCATCTGTAAATATGGGTACAGAGTAAGCACCGGGAATATGCGCATGATTGAATTCCCCCGGACTTCGCACATCCAATATCGGAAGTCTGTTGGAAAGGTTTAGGAAATGATCAATATCAATTTTTTCAACGCGCATTGCCGGCAAATTACATTTAGTTTCATAAAAAAACCACTGTGCTTAACAGTGGTCGAACAATCCCGATAGCGGGACGTTGAATTCTATTTATCCGTTCATTGATATAAGGAACTCTGCATTGTCTTTGGTTCCTTTCATATTTTTCATCAGCAAATTAATTGCTTCTTCGGGGTTCATATCTGCCATGTGATTGCGCAATACCCACATACGTTGAAGTGTTTCTTTATCAAGTAACAAATCATCGCGGCGAGTAGAAGAAGAAACAATATCAATGGCAGGGAAAATTCTGCGGTTCGACAATCTTCTGTCGAGTTGAAGTTCCATGTTACCGGTTCCTTTAAATTCTTCAAAAATTACCTCATCCATTTTGCTTCCGGTATCTACGAGCGCTGTAGCGATAATAGTTAATGATCCGCCGTTTTCAATTTTACGGGCAGCACCAAAAAATTGTTTTGGTTTTTGCATCGCGTTGGCTTCCACACCGCCGGACAATACTTTTCCACTTGCAGGTGAAACAGTATTATGTGCCCTTGCCAAACGTGTGATACTATCTAATAAAATCACCACATCATGCCCACATTCTACAAGACGCTTTGCTTTTTGCAAAGCCATGGTACTCACCTTTACGTGTTTTTCAGCGGGTTCGTCAAAGGTGGAAGCAATCACTTCCGCTTTTACACTGCGTTCCATATCTGTAACTTCCTCGGGCCTTTCATCTACCAACACTATCATTAAATAACACTCAGGATGATTGGCGGCTATAGCATTGGCTATTTCCTTCAGCAACATCGTTTTACCAGTTTTTGGCTGAGAAACAATCAATCCGCGCTGGCCTTTTCCTATCGGTGTGAACAGATCAATTATACGTGTAGAAAGGTTATTAGGGGTTAAAAATAAGTTCAGTTTCTGGAATGGAAATAAAGGTGTGAGATAATCAAACGGAACACGGTCACGCACTTCATCAGGCCCCTTTCCATTAATAGTTTCCACTTTTAATAAGGCAAAATATTTTTCTCCTTCTTTTGGAGGCCGTACAGATCCATAAACCGTATCGCCGGTTTTTAATCCAAATAATTTTATTTGTGAAGGTGACACATACACATCATCGGGTGAGGAAAGATAATTGTAATCGCTGCTTCTTAAAAAACCATAACCGTCAGGCATCATTTCGAGAACTCCTTCAGCGAGTATGATACCGTCAAATTCAATATTGAACGCCGGTTCTTTCTTTTGATTAAAAGTTTTTTGATGATGTTGTTGATGACCGTTATGCAAAGACGACGGAATTTCTTCTTCCTCGTCTTCGTCTTCTTCTTCAATTACATCATCGTCATCATTTTTCAATAATTCTACCAGTGCAGGTGCAATACTCTTTGGATCAGCGAGGCGCTCTACATTATCATCGTCATCTAAGTAATCTTCATAGTTTTCGGAATCAGGATTCGTCACCACTTCCTCTTTGTGTTTTTTTACAATCTTTTTCTTCTCATCTGCTTTTTTTGCTTTGAGATCTTTTTCCTCGTCTACAGCAATATCAGTTGCTTCGGTATGAGTCTTTTCATTGCTATCTTTTCTTGCAACGGGTTTTGCAATGCGTTTTCTTTTGGGTTTGGAAGAACTGTCTTCTTTTTTGTCTGTAGGTATCATAGATGCTTGATTATCGAGAATTTTATAAATTAGCTCTTGTTTTTCTAAAGTTTTGGCGTTAGGTATATTTTGTTGCTCTGCAATATCAAGCAACTCCGGAACGAGCATATCGTTCAGTTGTAAGATGTCATACATAAAAAGACGTGTAGATTAATAGTCAAAAACACTAATTGAATTTGTAAAGTCTAAATTTTGATATTTATAATTGGAATGGATTCTTTTTATACTGATGTTGTCGTAGCAAAAAGGAAAACTAGTCAGCTTTATTCTGGTGCAATATTACATTAAAATAATAAAATAATAAATTTTTTTCTTTTTTTTACCATTCCTGCAAGAAATTAGCAAGCTTAAAATCAAAAAAAATTATGGGCAGCCCCCAAAATAAAGGTTTTTTTAATCTTCGCAACCCGCAACCATAAAAATATATCTTTTTCAACGCTTATTAGAAAATCGGATCAGAATTTATTTAACACTTCAATTCTTGATTTATTGCTTTATTGATTAACATTTTATCATAAAAGCAGAATGTTTTAACTTGCAGCCTCAAAAAAAATAAATCATGAAAATTGCAGTGGTGGGCGCTACCGGGCTTGTAGGCAGCAAAATGTTGCAAGTGCTCGAAGAAAGAAATTTCCCGGTTACAGAATTAATTCCTGTGGCATCAGAAAAATCTATAGGAAAGGAAGTGATTTTTAAAAATAAGAAATATAAAGTAGTTTCTGCAGAAGATGCGATCGCCGCCAAACCTGACATCGCGTTATTTTCCGCAGGAGGTGGTACTTCACTTTTATTGGCTCCCAAATTTGCCGAAGCAGGAATCACCGTTATTGATAATTCTTCTGCATGGAGGATGGACCCCTCTAAAAAATTAGTAGTTCCGGAAGTAAATGCAAATGTGTTGACAAAAGAAGACAAAATCATTGCCAATCCAAATTGCTCTACTATTCAAATGGTTTTGGTGTTAAATCCGCTTCATAAAAAATATGCTATAAAAAGGGTTGTGGTTTCGACGTATCAGAGTGTGACCGGCACTGGTGTGAAAGCCGTGCAGCAGATGGAAAATGAAAGAAATAATATAAAAGGAGAAATGGCCTACAAATATCAGATCGATAAAAACGCGCTGCCACATATTGATGTTTTCCTGGAAAACGGCTATACCAAAGAAGAAATGAAAATGGTAAATGAAACGAGGAAAATTATCGGTGACGAGACCATTCAACTAACGGCCACATGTGTACGTATTCCCGTTGTCGGCGGCCATAGTGAAAGTGTGAACGTTGAATTTGAAAATGATTTTGACCTCGCTGAAGTAAGAGAAATTTTATCTTCCGCGCCCGGCGTAGTTGTACAGGACGATGTGGAAAACTTCATTTACCCAATGCCACTAACTGCACATGAAAAGGACGACACCTTTGTAGGAAGAATCCGCAGGGATGAATCACAACCAAAAACCCTGAATTTTTGGGTAGTAAGTGACAACCTTAGAAAAGGTGCTGCCACCAACGCGGTTCAGATTGCAGAATTCTTAATAAGAAATAATATGATTGGCGAATCGGTGCACGCTTCTTTATCTTCAGCGGAAGTATAGCAATTTATTAAAAAAACAGAAAGGTATTAATGACTTTTGGAAAGTTGTTAATACCTTTTTTAGTTACGCCAACATAATATATTGATTCATAATTTCCCATGAGCCTCTTTATAATCAAGATAGATATCAACCAAACTGTCAAAATTTAAAACACTGTAAATAATCAAAATTAATAACGCAAGCGCATTTATAGCAGGGGTGAAAAGAGTAAAGGAACCGATAGATATATTTAAGGAACTGGTAAAAACAAACGGAAAAAAAGACAATATATTTATGGTCGCCAATACTAAATATACTCCGGTCAATATAATTGGTTTTTTAATTGTCTTTCCTTTGAATAAAAAATATATTATCGGCAAGAAGAAAATCAACCTAAGATAATGAGAGAATGAAGGAATGTTATCCGAAAAAATAAATAGAAGCCAGGAATAAAGCAAAATAATACTTACAATAGCAAAGGGAATGAAGAATAAAATTTTACGTTTTTTCGAAACAGGGGTT
>JBDTGD010000179.1:0-4803 GCA_039937595.1 Ginsengibacter sp.
CATGAAATCCTATTTTACAAAATATAAAAGCCCACTCACAGTTGTATTGTTTGTGATCATCGCAGGTGGCTTCTTTGCTTATAGCAAATTACAAACTTCACTTTTCCCTGAAATTACTTTTCCTAAAATAAAAATCATCGCAGACGCAGGTTTACAGCCGGTTGACAGGATGATGGTGACGGTAACGCGGCCTTTAGAGCTGGCTATTAAAAAAATCCCTGACCTCGTTAATATTCGTAGCACGACCAGCAGGGGCAGTTGTGAAATATCCGCCTATTTAGATTGGAACGTGAACGTAGATCTCAGTATGCAAAGATTAGAATCGCGCATCGCTGAAATCAGAAACACGCTGCCACCTAACGTAAACATTACGGTTGAAAAAATGAATCCTTCCATTTTACCGGTAATGGATTATTCATTGGAAAGTAATCAGCTTTCTCCGATTGAATTAAAGCAGTTGGCAGTTTATACCATTAAACCTTTCCTGAGCCAGGTAGCCGGTGTTTCTGATATCGCTATTATGGGAGGCAAATCCAAAGAATATTGGGTGAAGCTGAATGTACAAAAAATGAGTACGCTTTCTGTAACGCCCGATTCTGTTTATAGCGCGTTAAATCAAACCAATTTTATCAACTCCAACGGATACTTATCAGACTATCGATATCTCTATCTTACGCTAACAGACGCTTCGGTGACATCTTTAAACGCTTTGGAAAACGTGGTGGTGTCTAACCATGGAAAGCGAATTGTATTGCTAAAAGATATTGCGGATGTACAAATAAATGAAGGCGTTCAATATGTGAAGATTAATGCAAATGGAAAGGAAGCCGTATTGATAGGAGTTGTAAAACAGCCCAACAGTAACCTCATAGATGTGTCGTCGCAGATGAAAGATAAAATCGCGCAGCTAAAAAATATCCTTCCAAAGGATGTGCAGATAAAACCGTATTACGTCCAGTCTGATTTTGTACAAACCGTTGTGAGAAGTGTTACAGATAGTTTATGGATAGGGTTGGTGCTTGCGATAATAGTCGCCATTATTTTTCTTCGTTCTTTTAAAGCCAGCGCTACTATTCTAATTACGATTCCCGTTACGCTTGGCCTCACGTTAATTGTCTTGTACACTGTCGGGTATACTTTAAATATCATGACGCTCGGCGCCATAGCGGCATCTATCGGTTTAATAATAGATGATGCCATTGTGGTGGTAGAGCAGATTCATCGGACGCACGAAGAAAATCCTAATGATGAATATAAATCCATTGTTCAAAATGCCATTCATTTTTTGTTTCCGGCGATGGTGGGTTCTTCCGTCAGTACGATTGTTATTTTTATTCCTTTTATTTTGATGAGCGGCGTTGCAGGCGCTTATTTCAATGTACTTACCAACACGATGATCATCACATTGGTGTGTTCCTTTTTCGTGACATGGATTTGCTTACCTGTAGTCTATTTACTTTTTTCAAAAAAGAAAAAATCGGAGAAATACAAAAAAAATGAAAAACCCGAAAAGGTACATCGCAGGGGCTGGGTAAAATGGTTTATTCTCCGCCCATGGATCAGCTTTATTTTTATAGCCGGTTTAATTGCGGCAATCGTATTAATTCTTCCACATCTACAAACAGGGTTTCTTCCTACAATGGATGAAGGTAGTATTGTGATGGACTACTCCTCAATTCCGGGCACCTCATTGGAAGAAACAGACAGGGAATTACAAGCGGTAGAAAAAATTGTTACCTCTACACCAGAAGTAGCTGCTTATTCCCGCCGTACGGGCACACAAATGGGATTCTTTATTACAGAACCAAATACGGGTGATTATTTGATTCAATTAAAAACAAAAAGAAACAAAAGTACCGACCAGGTAATAGAAGACATCCGGAAACGAATAGAGTCCTCGCAGCCAGAGTTGCGTGTTGATTTTGGCCAGGTAATAGGAGATATGCTGGGCGATTTGATGACCTCTGTGCAACCAATAGAAATAAAGATTTTTGGCGATGATGAACAAACGCTTCATCAACTTTCCAAACAGGTAAGTTTGATAGTAGATAGTGTAAAAGGTACTGCCGACGTATTTGATGGAATTGTAATCGCAGGGCCTTCGTTAAATGTGATTCCCGATTTTCAAAAAATAGCACAATACGGCATAACGCCTGCTAATCTTCAGTTCCAGGTGCAAACTGCTTTGGAAGGAAACGTAGCAGGAAATATTTTTGAAAAGAATCGTGAATACCCCATTAGGCTGGTTTATCCCGGAAGCAGAAACAAGAGTTTGGATGAATTAAAAACCCTGCAAATATTTTTGCCCAATGGTACGCTCAAACCTCTAAACGGCCTGGCGACAATAAATTTAAATACTGGTTCTGCAGAAATTAACAGGGAGAATCTTCAATCGATGGGCATTGTTTCTGCGCGATTAGAAAACCGCGATTTGGGGAGCACCATAAAAAACATCAAAACTGAAATCAATAAAAAGATAAGCTTGCCGCGCGGATATAGCATTGAGTATGGCGGAGACTATGCGCAACAACAAAAATCATTTTCAGAACTATTGATGATATTAATTGCATCAAGCGTTCTCGTCTTTGGTGTAATATTATTTTTATTCAGGGATGTAAAAATTGCTTTGGCTATTTTATTTATTGCAGTTTTGGGGATAGCTGGAAGCTATATCGCGTTGTTTATCACCAATACACCTTTAAACGTGGGAAGCTATACCGGGCTTATAATGATTGTGGGAATTATTGGAGAAAATTCCATCTTTACATTTCTGCAGTATAAAGAAAATCTAACCCGGCAATCTGTGGATGAATCTATAATTTATGCCATCTCTACCAGGCTACGTCCCAAGCTAATGACCGCCCTTGGCGCCATCATCGCGCTGATGCCTTTGGCTTTGGGGATTGGCGCCGGTGCGCAACTTCATCAGCCGCTTGCCATAGCCGTTATAGGAGGTTTTATCATTGCGCTTCCATTGCTATTGATTGTGCTCCCAAGCGTGCTGCGTTTATTGTATAAAAATGAAAATAAGAAAGAGTTGACGGCACAACAGTAAATCAACAAAAACAACTGATTCTTCTATACAACTAGATTTTTCACAATTGAAAATCAATGATTTAAAAAAATAAAATTGTTTTTAGCGAAACATCGGCGCGCCTATTGAGGGACTTATTTAGCGCTGAATTAACTTTTGCATTTCCCTGCTTTATTAATTTATTATTTTCGCAAGGTGAAAAAATACAAAGGATATCTTTATTATTTTCTCTATTGGCTTTTATTTTTTGCAATAGCAAGAGCCGCGTTTTTACTTTATCATTTTCAACTTACCAGGACATTATCCGGCGGAGAAATTTTTAAAACATTTCTTTATGGATTAAGAATGGATGCATCATTTACAGCTTACATCTGCCTATTCCCTTTTCTTTTATTTTTTATAAAATCAACCGCTGTCCATTTACCCATAAATAAAATAATCAGGGTATATACTTATCTGCTGGTAATTATTATTTCGTTCTTAATCATTGCCGATCTTGGCCTGTACGCTGCCTGGGGATACAGAATGGATGCGACACCGCTCCAATATTTTAAAACACCAAAGGAAATGGGAACTACCATCTCTTCGGCTCCGGTATTTTCATTGTTACTTATTTTTATTTTACTAATCGTTATTTACATTTTCATCTATAGGAAATATTTCAACCCTTACATAGACAGGGTGCAAAAAAAGTTTCACATTGCTGATTTCTTCTTTTCTTTATTCCTTTTGGCATTTCTTTTTATACCCATACGCGGTGGCATTCAGAAAATACCGATGATTATAAGTGATGTGTATTTTTCTCAAAAAGTATTTGCGGATCACGCGGCTATTAATTTGCCGTGGAATATTACCTTCTCTCTTTTAAATCAACACAATCCTCACAATCCATTTGATTATTTTTCGAAAGAAAAATCAGAACAATTGGTGAATAGTCTTTACGATACAGGGTCTTTAAGAATCCCTTCTATTTTATCAGTTGAAAAGCCCAATATTCTTTTTATCATCTTGGAAAGCTATACGGCTAAATGGGTTGGTTGCCTGGGAGGTGTGCCTGGTGTAACTCCGAACTTAGATAAAATAGCGGCAGATGGATTGCTATTTACACACATTTATGCTGCCGGCGATAGAAGTGAAAAAGGGCAAGTCGCTGTGTTGAGTGGCTATCCCAACCAGGCCATCACTTCCATTATAAAAACACCTACAAAAACGTTGCATCTTCCTTCTATCAATCAATCGCTGGAAAAAATCGGGTACCATTCCAGTTACACGTATGGCGGCGAACTGGAATTTGCAAATATTAAATCTTACCTCATCAACATTGGTATTAACCAGCTTGTTGATAAATACGATTTCCCCGTCTCCGAAAGAACCACTTCCTGGGGCGTGCACGACCAGTATGTTTTCAACAGATTTTATGAGGATATTCATAAAGAAAAGCAACCTTTTTTCGCGGCTATGTTTACACTTAGCAGCCACGAGCCGTATGATGTGCCCATGAAAACACATTTCAAGGGAACCGACGAAACAACGCTTTTTGAAAACTCTGTGTATTATACCGACAGCATCATCGGGCATTTTATCAATACATTAAAGCAAGATACTTTGTGGAAGAATACGTTAATTGTTTTTGTCGCTGATCACGGACATCCTTTGCCAGGCCACGATCCTAACGACAGGCCATCCAAATTTCGTATTCCTTTGATTTTTTCGGGAGGTGCATTATCTATGAAAGGCACTATCAATAATTTTGGCTCTCAAACGGATAT
>JBDTGD010000180.1:0-4595 GCA_039937595.1 Ginsengibacter sp.
ATGGTGCCAAAAATATTTGCTCAATTAAAACTCCCGCTAAATGAGAAGATGAAATTTGTGCGGAAGATGGTGGAGCTGCATCTACGGCCTATCGGCCTTACCAAAGAAAATATAACAGACTCGGCTATACGAAGATTGCTTTTTGACGCTGGCGATGATATTGAAAACCTGATGACACTTTGCAAGGCGGATATTACTTCGAAAAATAAACAAAAAGTACAACGCTTTCTTGCCAATTTTGAGATGGTGGAAAAACGCTTAAAGGAAGTGGAAACATCCGATCATTTGCGCAACTGGCAACCTCCGATCACCGGCGAAATTATAATGAAAGAATTTGGGTTGCCTCCCTCGAGGGTCGTTGGTGAAATAAAAAACGCTGTTCGGGAAGCTATTTTGGATGGCGATATTCCTAATCAATATGACGCTGCTTTTGAATACATGGTGGAAGTTGCAAAAGATTTGAAAGTTGGTAAATAATTTAAGCTATTATTCTAAAATAAATTTCTAAAATTTTTTCAAATATTTTTATTGAAAACTAAGCCGTAATTTCGTGATATGGCAATATTAAAATTCAGGATTTATTGGGAAGAGGATGACAGCGTTTATCGCGATATGGTCATTAAACATACGCAAAGCTTTCTGGATCTTCACCATACGATATTGAAATGTTTTGAGTTTGATAATAAGCATCATGCAACCTTTTTTAGAAGCAATGATAACTGGCAACGTGGCAAAGAAATTTCACTTGAGAAGTATGATAAAGTTTACAAAGCGGAGCCCTTAATAATGACAGAAACATTGGTAGGAACTGAGATTCGGGAGCCTAATCAAAAATTTATTTATGTATACGATTTTCATAAAAACTGGACGTTCCAGCTTGAACTGATCAATGTAAACAAAGAAGAAGACGGCAAGCTTACTTATCCTTCCTGCATTCGCAGTGAAGGAATAGCCCCGAGCCAGTATGGCACAAAGGGCATCATAAGCGAAAAACTTGCTGAGATCGAGGAGAAATACGATTTGAATACTGAAATACTTGCTGACGGCTTTAGTGAAGAAGGAGATGAAAATGAAAGTATTGAAGAAGAAACAGAACCAGAACAAGATCCTGAGATCTGAGAATTAATTTGCACGGCTCTGTATAAGCCATACTGCAATGAACATGAATAAGAAAATCTGTATTATAGTTTCCGGGCCAACAGCCGTTGGCAAAACCGATTACGGAATTGAATTAGCACTCAAATATCACTGCTCAATTATTTCTGCTGATAGTCGTCAATGCTTCAAAGAATTAAATATCGGCGTCGCAAAACCATCCGGGGAACAACTCGAAAAAGTATTCCATTATTTTATTAATACTCATTCCATTCACGACGACGTGAACGTGAAAGTGTTTGAAGAATACGCTTTAAAAGCGGTCCATAAAATTTTTGAAGACAATGATACAGCTGTTATGGTTGGTGGCACAGGGCTGTATATAAAAGCATTTAGTGAAGGATTAGACGAAATTCCTGAAGTGAATAATAATGTCAGGGACGAAATAATTGAGCAATATAAAATTAATGGCTTTGACTGGCTCAATAATGAGATTAAGTTGCACGATCCGGTTTTTTATTCCAAAGGAGAAATGAAAAATCCTCAAAGGATGTTGCGCGCATTGGAAGTAAAACTTTCTACCGGAAAATCTATTCTTGACTTCCATTCCGGGAAAAAAGAAACACGTGATTTTGAAATAAAAAATATTTTACTGGAACTTCCCCGTCAGCAACTTTACGATAATATCAGTCATCGCGTAGATAAAATGATGGATGATGGCTTATTGAATGAAGTCAAAAGTTTATTTCCATTGCGGCATTTGAATGCCCTACAAACAGTGGGTTACAAAGAATTGTTCGACTATTTTGAAGGGAAAATTTCTTTGGAAAATGCGATTGAGGAAATCAAAAAAAACACACGGCACTATGCTAAGAGGCAGATGACATGGTTTAGAAGGTACAAGATTTGAGGTATGAGGTATCAGGTATGAGGCCAGCAAGGCATAAATGTTGGTTTTTTGTTTGTTTGCTGTAAACAAAATTGAAAATTGAATTTTTTGTTCGTCTGCTGCTAAACTTATTAACGCGAATTCTGGGTTGTCGGTCGTCGGTCGCCCGTTGTCTTTTCCTGTTTTCTTTCTCAAAACACAATCCAATGTCCCTTGAAGCTTCCGTTAGAAAATTCTAAGGTAGGCGCAGGAAATTTAAAACAATCCAAAACAAAGAATAAAACTTTTAATGCATGTCTGTTGGTTCTTATCCTGCTGAAATCAATATCCGGTGAAAGATACCACTGCCTGTAGCGCTTGACATCGGTCCGGTTAAATATTTCATTCCCATTTTCATCATACCCAATATTTTTTGTTCCCCCAAACATTCCTTCCGCGCCATACCCCACAGAAATATTAAGCCAGCGTGGTAATTTTGTCTCAGGGAAAAAAGATTGAATATTGGCGCTTGACCAATAAGTTTGACCGTTATAATCTTTTATGAACCTTTCGGTTTCCGATCTGCCATAAAGATCGTCAGCCCTGAAATCCAGGTCTGGTTCTCCGTAATTTTTTCTGTGAAAAGAGAATTTGAGTTTTATTTTTTGCTGATTCCAGACGAGTTCCTGCGAAATAAAAGTTGCGGAGCCTAATATATTAGCGGTAAAATCTCCGGGGCTAAAACCATATTGTGAAGAAAATCCATCAAGCACTTCAATGATTGATTGGTAGGCAACTCCGCTTAGCCCGCCGAGCCATATGCTTTGTTTACGGGAAAGTCCTGCCCATCGCCACATTTCCATCGTCGCCCTGCTTTCGGTATATGCGCTATAAATGTGGCCTGCTTTATCCATTTGCTGCCATTCGTTATCATCATTAAAAAAGTGAAAGGATGAACGCGGATATTTCGCGTACCACAAGGCATTTAAGGCGATCAACGTTCCGCCATATCCGATTATATTCGCGGTTGTTACCAGCCTGACCCTGCTTTTATTATAGGGGTAAGTACGAAATGTATCCCGCAAATCTTTCTGATTTTCTATGAATTTAGCGTTGCTCTTCCATTGAATCTGCGATACTTCGTTAGTGACCTTAATGTCATTTTTGAAAGTAATCTGCGAATAAATTCCGTGAGTATTTAAAAAACAAATAATCAATGGCAAAAGAAAAATAATTATTTTCCGGGTTAATATAAAACGCATTAAACAAAAATAAGGGTAAAGTATATTCGTGGCTTGAAATAAATCAAAAAGAATATCTTTAAATTTTAAAAAGATTATTTTATGGATATAAAAACAGAAAAAAAAATAAACGATTGGCTTTCCGGTAATTATGACGAGGACGCAAAAAATGAAATTCGTCAGCTACAAAAAGATGATCCGGCGCAGTTAGAAGATGCTTTTTATAAAGACCTGGAATTCGGTACCGGTGGCCTTCGCGGTATAATGGGCGTGGGCACTAACCGGATGAATAAATACACGGTAGGGATGGCTACACAAGGTTATGCTAATTATTTAAACAAAAGTTTTCCGCAAGTAAAGGTAGCCATCGCCCATGACGTTCGTAACAATAGCAGGCATTTCGCCGAAATAGCCGCCCATATTTTTGCGGCTAACGGTATCATCGTTTATTTATTTGAATCCATTCGCCCTACGCCTGAACTTAGTTTTGCTATCAGAAGTTTGGGATGTCACGGAGGTCTGGTCATCACAGCATCACATAATCCCAAAGAATACAATGGTTATAAAGCGTATTGGAAAGATGGTGGTCAATTGGTGCCTCCGCATGATAAAAATGTAATCACGGAAGTGGAGAAAATAAAAAGCCTTGACGATGTAAAATGGAGCGGTAACGAAAGTAATATTAAGATCATAGGGAAGGATATGGATGACGCCTATCTTCAAATGGTAAAAAGTTTAAGTGTGAATCCGGATGCCTGCATTAGGCAGCACGATCTTAAAATAGTTTATACACCCATTCACGGAACCGGCATTATGTTGGTGCCAAAGGCGTTGGCGGCGTTTGGATTTAATAATGTACATGTTGTAAAAGAGCAGGAAACGCCCGATGGCAATTTCCCCACAGTCGTTTATCCCAATCCCGAAGAAAAAGAAACGATGAGCATTGGCTTGAAGAAGGCAAAAGAATTAGATGCCGATATTTTATTGGGGACCGATCCTGATGCGGACAGGGTAGGGGTTGGCGTTAAAGACAATCACGGCAATTGGGTTTTATTAAATGGAAATCAAACCGCATTGCTTGTGTTTAATTATATCATCGAAGCCAGGAAAAATAAAGGAGTGGCTAAACCCAACGATATGGTAGTAAAAACTATTGTAACGACCGATATGATTGATGTAATAGCTGCGAAAAGTAATATCAGTTGTTATAATGTGCTCACTGGTTTTAAATGGATTGCGGAATTGATAAGGGAAAAAGAAGAGAAGGAAAATTATGTGGTCGGTGGTGAAGAAAGTTTTGGGTTAATGGTTGGCGATAAAGTTCGTGATAAGGACTCCGTAAGTGCTGTAGCAATAATTTGTGAAATGGCGGCTGTGGAAAAAGATAAAGG
>JBDTGD010000181.1:0-2759 GCA_039937595.1 Ginsengibacter sp.
TATTCATTCAAATTTTCTTAACGTCTTTTTTATGAGGCCAAAGTCAAAACTTTAATTCGAATTTACAATCTTCCGGTTCTACCTAATCCGATAAAAGTGACTATTTGGCAATAGCAAATAAAAGAAAGATCGGGTTGCAATTGATGTGGAAAATGAATAATGTAAATTAGCGGAAATAAAGATTTGAGGATATGCTTTTTTACATCCTATAATTTCAAACATCAATTAACTGACAAATGAGTTTTTTAAAAAAAATTTTCGGGACAAAAGATGAACCAATAAAATCTTACGCAGATTTTTGGGTGTGGTTTCAAAAGAATGAAAAAGATTTTTTTAACGTAGTTAAAAATAAAAAAGATATTCAAAGAAGTTTCTTTGATAGGCTATCTCCCAAACTTGAAGAACTCAAAGACGGCTATTTTTATGTAACAGGAATGTGTGAAGACGATACTGTTGAATTAATTTTGACAGCAGACGGAAATACCAGGAACATAATATTTGTTGAAGAACTTGTTGACGCAGCGCCAAATATTGCCGGATGGAAATTTACTGCATTAAAACCAGCACTCGATATAAAAGATGTTAGTATTGAAATGAATGGCCATAAATTTAATAAGGAGAGTCTTAGTTTTTACGAAAATGATTTGCCTGCTTATCCTGATGAAATTGATGTAACAATTGTTCACAAGGATTTAACCGAAGAAAATAAGGCGCAGATTGTAAATGGAACCTATATTTTCTTAGATAATTTTTTAGGAGAACTTGATTTTTTAAACAACATTGACAATCTTGCTATAGTTGGAGAAAATGAAGTTCAAAAAGAGCGTGTTCCAATTGAAAAGCTTAAAGACTTTCTAACATGGCGGCGAAAAGAATTTATTGAAAAGTATGAGGGAGTTCGCTATGACACAGAAAATGATACTTATTCAATGCTGGAAGCAGCGTTACAAAGTGGTAATAGATTAATCGCCGTTATAAATAATCAACTATTAAATTGGGACAGCAAAGCTTCGCATCCCTGGATTGCCGTATTCACTATCAAATATGACGGTAGCAATAATAACGGGATGCCCAGCGAAAGAGACTATAAACTATTGGACACAATAGAAGAAGAAATAATGAAGGAGCTCAAAGATAAAGAAGGCTTCCTAAACGTTGGAAGGCAAACTGCAGAAGGAGAAAGAGACATCTATTTTGCGTGCAAAGATTTTCGAAAACCTTCCAAAGTATTTTCTAAAGTTCAACAAAAGTATGTCGGCAGTTTTAAAATTGAGTATGATATTTACAAGGACAAATATTGGAAAACGTTTGAAAGATTTAACAAGAACTGATGAGATGTACGGTATCGGGCCGTCTTTGGGTTAAGTCAGTCTTAAGCTGTTTGGACAAGTTTTCATCAAGCAAAATTCTCATTAAGTTGCTTTTCGGTGGTCAATGATTTTTTTGCCATCTGCAATACCTGAATTGCCATTTCCTTCGAAACGCCGGGATAATCGTCTAAAAATTCATCGATACTGTCACCACCTTCTATGTAGTCAAAAAGTGTTTGAATCGGAACCCTTGTTCCGGTAAAAACCGGAGTTCCACCCATTGTCTCAGGGTCAATATTAATCGGTCCGTAGCTCATTGTTGTAAATATTTTGTTCCTCTCAAAGTTACAACATCAGATTATTAGTTGTGCGATTTTCTAAAGGACAACTCACCGCTGGAATCAGGTTCAATTAACAAGACGAACTAAACTTTTCACTCTTTTGTAAAACCTCTTAAATAAATTCAGGCCGCTTTTAGCGGCCTGAATATGCATTGTATAGTTTATTATTTCCGGTCTTATTTCACACTCACTTGATAAATTGTTACTTCGTGATATTTTTCTCCGGGTTTTAAAATCGTTGATGGAAAATTAGGTTTGTTCGGAGAGTCAGGGAAATGCTGTGTTTCCATTGCAAGCGCAGAATGAAGCGTCAATGGTTTGCCACCCCGATTTGTAAATTTACCGTCTAAGAAATTGCCGGTGTAAAATTGCAAACCAGGTTGCGTGGTATATACATCCATGGTACGGCCACTTATAGAGTCAGACAGTGAAGCCACTTTTTCTATAGAACTATCTTTTCTGTTTAAAACAAAATTATGATCATAGCCACCTTTCACATCAGCAAAATCTTTTCCGATTTTTTTGGGTGTCCTGAAATCAAAAGGAGTTCCGGCAACAGATTTTATTTCACCTGTGGGAATTAGTGTACTATCTACAGGTGTATAGCTGTCCGCATTTATCATCAATGTTTCGTTGAGAATTGTATTATTTACATCGCCTGATAAATTAAAATAACTGTGGTTGGTTAAATTCACGGGAGTTGGTTTATCTGTCTCCGCGTTATATTCAATTTTTAATGCGCCATCATTGGTTAATATGTATTGAACCGTAACGTTCAAATTGCCGGGGTAACCTTCTTCACCATCTTTGCTCAGGTATTTTAATGTGATCGATGGAACTGTATCATTTGGAATGGTTGCATCCCAAACAACTTTATCGAATCCTTTGATACCGCCATGCAACGTGTTTTTTCCATCATTGGCTGCAAGATGATAAACCGTCCCATCCAATGTAAATTTTGCATCGCCAATCCTGTTTCCATAACGGCCAATCAAGGCGCCAAAGTAGGGTGGATGCTGAAGATAAGGCGCCAGGCTGTCGAAGCCAATAATGACGCTGGAATATTTCCCGTTTTTGTCAGGCGTAACAAATGAAGTAACCGTTCCGC
>JBDTGD010000182.1:0-3227 GCA_039937595.1 Ginsengibacter sp.
GAAACTTTGTGGTGAGAAACATTTAGTCCTTCCAATTCTTTCATTCTTTTTGAATTTTGTAGTTGCCAAATAAATCAACTGCAATCTATTAAAATTTTTTAGGTTAAGTGGGGTCGTTGAAAACAAATCAAAAAGATTTTGACCACTTGGTGAAAAAATAGAAATCTGCTTTTTTTGTTTGTTTGCTGTGTTAATCCGGATCTTAGGAAAGCTTAGAGAAGAACGAATAGGTGGCGTTTTGAAAGTTCCAACCTCAATAATAACATTCCTGGTAATTTCTGAATTATGGGTCAAAGCATCGCCGGAATATTATTGCTGGTTGTTGATTAGCTCTGAAAGTTAAGCTCATAAAGCGTTAATTTGCACGTTTCAATTGGTTTGATGTTTATGGTTTAATTCTTGTTTTTTTGACTCCCGTGCTTTTTTTAAATCTTTTATGAAGTTCTTCAAAAACAAATGGTCGATTCTTATTCTCTTGTCAATAACGTGGGGCAGTTCTTTTATTTTGATAAAAAAATCTTTAGAGGTTTTTTCACCTTACCAGGTTGGTGCAATTAGAGTAATCGTGTCCGGAATTATTTTTATGTGGATTGGCTTCCCGGCTTTAAAGAAGATGGATCGCAAAACACTTTCCTGGTTGATAGTAGCCGGAGCTCTCGGAAACTTTGTTCCGATGTTTTTATTTCCAATGGCGCAAACAAAGGTTAGTAGCTCGTTAGCAGGCATCCTTGATTCCCTGGTTCCTGTTTTTGTATTGATAATTGGTTTTATATTTTTTAAAATTCGCAGCAAAACTATTCAATGGATGGGAACCGTTGTCGGCTTCATTGGCGCAGCGTCCCTAATGTATTTTTCTGACACAGCTGCTGGTGGTTCGGATATGGGTTATGCGATGCTGGTAGTTTTGGCAACCGCTTGCTATGCAGGTGCGGCGCTCATTATCAATAAAAAATTATCCCATGTTCCCTCGCTTCAACTTTCTTCCGGGATATTTACGGTGTGGATATTTCCTTCTGTTATTATTCTTTTGTTTTCCGGCATATTTAGGGAATTCAATACCATTACAACTCACTGGTCAGGCGTAGGATATTTAGCAGTCTTATCGGTGATAGGAACTGCGCTGGCAATGCTTCTATATTTTAGACTGATTCAAATTACTTCGGCAGTTTTTGCCAGCATGGTGACTTACCTGATACCGGTGGTAGCAGTTTTCTGGGGCCTGTTAGCCGGAGAAAGTTTTAGTGTTTGGTATGCTTTGGGAGGCGTTTTAATCCTTGCAGGAATTTATATGGTCCAGGAAAAGCATTCAAAAGAGTCAGAAAAGATTGACTAAAAAATGAAAAGGCTAATATTAATCTCTGGTAGTTTAGGAATCAAACGTGCAGCGAGCTACTGATTTATAACTTTTGGAAGTCGCGTAATACGTTATTCTTTTTCCCCGATCTTATTAAACTTCCAAAGTTGATTAAGTTGCATGAGTCATTCAGTACTTCATTGCGAATTATCATCTTTCGTCAAAAGAAAAAATAGAAATAATGTATTGACCAAAGATTTCTTTTACAATCATTTCTTCTTATCACGAATGGCCTTAAATTCTGAGCCGGATTTCCATTGGGGCCATTTATCTTCAAATGCCAAACGCTTGCCCACGCCGAATAATAATTTTAAATCACCAATAGCGCCTTCCATTGTCCATGTGGAATCGTAATTATCTGAGGGTTGATGATAATGATGCTGGTTGTAATCGTTAAACTGTCGTAATCCTTCCTCCTTGCCTTTGCCAATTACATCTATCCCGCGATTGGTATATAGAGCAGGTACTCCGGCTTTTGCAAAGTTGAAGTGATCAGAGCGGAAATACATGCCGGATTCAGGGTGCGCGTCAAAAGAAATATAGCCACCATTTTTTTTAACCTCGTCTTTCAAATAATCTTCAAGGTCAGATTGACCTTCTCCGATTACTACAATGTCTTTGGTCTTGCCATATGGGTTCATGATATCCATATTGATATTGGCAACGGTGCTGTCAATTGGATAAATAGGATTTTCTGTATAGTACTGCGACCCAAGCAGGCCTTGTTCTTCAGCTGTTACAGATAAGAAAATGATACTTCTTTCCGGCTGGGGTTTCATTTGTTTAAATGCCCGTGCCAGTTCTATTAATCCTGCTACGCCGGATGCATTGTCTAAAGCGCCATTATAAATGGAATCACCTTTTGTATCCGGATGGCCAATACCCAAATGATCCCAATGCGCCGTGTAAATAATTACTTCGTCCGGATGTTTGGTACCCGTGATCTTTCCTATCACATTATATGATTTGTTATAGGTTGACTTCACCTTCATATTGGTAGATACCTGGAGGTTTAGTGGAACGGCTTTAAAACCACGAACATTGGCTTTTACTAAAAGAGTAGAATCGTAACCTGCGGCTTTAAATAATTTATTGGCAGTTGGTTCTGTTATCCAACCAATCACATCACAGTTTTTTTTCTCTTTGCCGCGATTATCCAACAGCAACCTCGAGGTGTTGAAACTATTTTGTAAAACACTGAATGGATAACTCGCTGCTTTTGTATTGTGAATAACAAGACAGCCTTTTGCACCCTGTCTTGCAGCTTCTTCAAACTTATAAGTCCAGCGTCCATAATAGGTCATTTCATTTCCTTTGAACAGGGTAGTATCTCCTGACCAAAATCCCGGATCATTTACCATCACTAAAACCACTTTTCCTTTTACATCCAGTCCCGCATAATCGTTCCAGTTGTATTCAGGCGCTACTACACCATAACCTGCAAAAACCAGCGGCGTATTTTCTAACGAAATAGTGCTGTCTGTTTTATCTGTCCAAATTACATAGTCGTCAAATGCCTTCAATGAGAAATTTCCTTTAGCTGATTTCACTTCCATTTGGGAATCAGCAGTTGCTACTATATTCACCATAGGAACCGCTTGTAAATAACTGTCGCCATTACCGGGTTCCAAACCAATTTCCTTAAATTTAGTTTGAAGGTAAGCGAGCGTTTTTGTTTCACCAGGCGTAAAAGGTTTGCGTCCCATCAAAGAATCGGAAGCAAGCATCGCGATATCCTGTTTCATGCTATCGGCACTAAAAGCAGAATCATTTGTTGCATCTGTTGTTTTACTATTTTGATGACAGGAGGCTATGAAGAATACTAAACCTATCAGGGAAATTTTTTTAAAAAATTGGTACATGTGAAGTTGTT
>JBDTGD010000183.1:0-5123 GCA_039937595.1 Ginsengibacter sp.
CCATTGGCAACTGGTTCATTACTTCCTTCGCAAAACCCGTAACAATCAACGCCACAGCGGCTTCTGTATCGATACCACGCTGACGGCAATAAAACAGTTGGTCCTCTCCAATTTTCGAAGTGGTGGCTTCATGCTCAATAATAGCTGTCTTATTTTTTGATTCGATATAAGGAAATGTATGCGCGCCGCATTTATCACCAAGCAATAATGAATCGCATTGTGAATAATTTCTTGCATTGACCGCATTTTTTCCCGCTCTTACCAAACCGCGATAACTATTCTGGCTTTTGCCAGCGCTGATGCCTTTGGATACAATGCGGCTCCTGGTATTTTTTCCAAGATGAATCATTTTAGTCCCTGTATCTGCCTGTTGAAAATGATTGGTTAAAGCGACAGAGTAAAATTCGCCGATGGAGTTATCGCCTTTTAAAATTACACTCGGATATTTCCAGGTAATGGCTGCCCCGGTTTCTACCTGCGACCAAGAAATTTTAGCATAGTCTTCAAGACAAATACCACGTTTTGTTACAAAGTTATAAATACCTCCCTTACCGTCTTTATCGCCGGGAAACCAATTCTGAACGGTAGAGTATTTTATTTCAGCTTTGCGATGCGCTACCAACTCCACTACTGCCGCGTGCAACTGGTTTTCATCGCGCTTAGGAGCAGTACATCCTTCCAGGTAACTCACATACGATCCTTCTTCCGCTATAATTAAAGTGCGCTCAAACTGACCTGAATTCTCCGTATTGATTCGGAAATAGGTAGATAATTCCATGGGGCAGCGGACGCCTTTTGGGATATAACAAAAGGAACCATCCGTAAAAACAGCGGAATTGAGCGCTGCAAAATAATTGTCCGTCATAGGCACCACAGAACCCATATATTTTTTTACCAGATCGGGATGATTTTGAATCGCTTCACTGATGGAGCAAAAAATAATTCCTACCTCTGAAAGTTGTTTTTTAAAGGAAGTAGCTACAGAAACACTGTCAACCACCACATCCACGGCCACTCCGGAAAGTCGTTTCTGTTCACTTATAGAAATACCCAGTTTATCAAAAGTTTTAAGTAATTCCGGATCTACCTCGTCCAGACCGTTTACGGATTTCTTCTTCTTTGGCGCAGCGTAAAAAATAATATCCTGGAAATCAATTTTTGGATAATGTACATTGGCCCATTCCGGTTCTTCCATTTTCAGCCAATGTTTATATGCCTTCAGGCGCCAGTCGAGCATCCATTCGGGCTCATTTTTTTTGCTGGAGATGATCCTGATTGTATCTTCACTAAGCCCTTTTGCCACTGTATCTGTTTCGATGTCAGTAACAAATCCATATTTATATTCACTTGCCACCGTTTGTTCCAAAACATCCATTTCTTCTTTCATTAATCCTATATTTTAAATATTGAAGTCGTAAAATTGATGGTGCAAAGATAGCTCGTTTCACTGTTTGTACAAAATAGTATAAATAGATTAGCTATTAAAAAATTGCCAGGTTTGATAAACGGAGGTTACTATATGCAAAATTCAATGCCATAGACACTTATATGAAATACTTATCCCGTATTTTTACCTGGTTTCAAAATAAAAAGACGCGTATTTTAACTACTTATCCGAACAAATTCATTTGCGAATTAGGGAGTTTTTTTTGCCACGGATTATACAGATTGACACGGATTCTGAAATAATAGGCCTGACGGAAACCGCCAGGCCTATTATTTCAAGTTTCACACCGAAGGAATCCTTTGGACAGTAAATCCACAAATAACCAGGATTTTCATTTTTTACAATTCTTCATCAGTCAATTCAAAAAAATCTCCCGGTTTTTCCAGGAGATTTTATATATTTAATTAATAATTAATGCCAACCTATTTTGTCTTTTTTATACTATACAAATTACTAACAAATCCTTGGCATACTTCTATTCCCATCAGTTTTCCTCTTACATAATATAAGTTTACCTGATAATGAAGTATTGGAGGATTAGTAGAAGTTCCGTTATACACCTTCTCATCGGCGGGCAAAAATAGCAGGTGTCCTTTCTTCTTAGTGGCATATTTCAAATTAACAAAAAGTATCCTTCTTATAAGATTACTTATTATTAAATTATGTGGGGATAAAAATATGGAGTACTCCTGATTATCACCAGTACCCAAAGTATATCCATAAGCTCCTCCATAATTTGCAGCACGCCCAACTATCATGCCTGGGCACATGTAATGGGTTTCTGTCTCAAAGTTCTGTGCATTAGCACCAACACATAGTATTATTAACATGAAAATTATTGTTACACTTTTTTTCATATTATTTATTTTATTTGCATCATAATGCTTTTATATTTTTGATTTTTTTCTATACAATGGCATAACAACAGCATCACAAGGAATGAGCTTCTTAGTATGATTTTCATAAATAATCTTGTATGTAAGCTCCCTAAAAATATACGTTTTAAAAGTAGGCAAATCCTAACTTTAAAAAAGTAAGTATGGAAAAGAGCACATTCAGATATGATTAGTCCCTTTGAAACTCTCAGTCAAAGCTAAGTTACCAATATGGTTAATCACAAATTTGTCGCAAATTCCATCTATTGTATTTCCTAAATTCTTAAAACCAATTTGGTTGATACATATTTTTTCAATGCATCTTAGGTCTTGTTTTCTATCATGAACCGCAAAAGAAAATGTAAATGTATCTACCATAAAATCAATATGAGGCTGCAAGTCTTTTCTGCTGACCAAAAAATTCTTGTAGGAAGATGGCCAGTTAGGGAGATAAATTTTTCCTTTGCTTTTGTCAGTTTGAACCTCTTGGTCTATAAAGCTCTTAAAATTAACCAAAGAATTTCTGTGATAAATTGTATATTTCCCACCAATGATAGAATTTACATGTTCATATATTCTGAGATTAATCTTGTCGGCAATACCAACATAATAAGGCATAAATTCTCCGCCAATTTTAAAGCCCCAAACATAAACGCCTCTATTGTTTTTCTGATGATAGCTCAAGTTCATAATAGGAATGAAGTCACTCCATTCTAAAGTCAAATTGATAGTCGAGTCCATCATAGTTCCCTGTTTTTAGTTATTGAGTTGCAAAAAGTTGATAATAATTACCGGATTACCGTTCCATGTAATATTTTAATTTAATTCATCCAAAACTCCCGCGATGTTTTCACCGCATTATTATCGTCCTTAAACATATTAATACAGTAAACTAACAAATATTGAGAATTCCTATTCTAAAGAATTCCTCCAATCAGCAAATGATATATTTCTTCTTTATTTTTTCCTAAAGAAAATGCGAATGGGCACTCCTGTCAGCGGAAAGTTTTCGCGCATTTGATTTTCGAGATAATTGCGATACGGTTTCTTAATATCATCAGGAAAATTACAGAAAAAAGCAAACGAAGGAACAGCGGTTGGTAGTTGCGTAACGAATTTTATTTTGACTGCGTGGCCCCTTACTACCGGCGCGTGATAAGATTCAAGCGCTTTTTGCATTACCTCATTCAATTTTGAAGTGGGTATTTTCTGAAGCCTGTTTTCATACACTTTCAGCGCCGCTTCCATTGCCTGGAAAATCCGTTGCTTTTCAGTAGCGGATATAAAAATAATCGGCACATCATTAAAAGGCGCCAATTTTTGCTTTAATAATTTTTCATAATCACGTGCTGTGTTGGTTTCTTTTTTTATCAGATCCCATTTGTTTACAAGCACTACTATTCCCTTTCCCTTATTTTCTGCCAGGGAAAAAATATTCAGGTCCTGCGCCGTAACTCCTTTTTCGGCATCTAATAATAAAATACAAACATCCGCTTCATCCACAGCACTGATGGCTCTTATTACCGAATAAAACTCAAGGTCTTCACTCACTTTTTTCTTTCGCCTGATACCGGCTGTGTCAATCAACACAAATTCTTTATTGAATAAATTATAAGTGGTATGTATCGCGTCCCTTGTTGTTCCCGCAATAGTACTTACGATAGTACGCTCCTGCCCTGTCAATGCATTTAGCAAGGATGACTTGCCCACATTCGGTTGGCCGATAATAGCAAATTTGGGAAGATCTCCATGATCCTCAATTTTTTCATCCGGGATCCTGGAAGAAATTTCATCGAGCACTTCGCCGGTTCCTGTTCCGCTCACTGAAGAAAGAAAAAATATTTTTTCAAATCCAAGGCTGTAAAACTCTGCGGCTTCGAGTTGCCGGATATTATTGTCAACTTTATTCACGACCAGGTAAACCGGCTTCGGTGAGCGCCGAAGCATTTCCGCCATATCCTGATCGAGGCTGGTAATGCCAGTTGTAACATCCACCATAAAAATAATGGCGTTGGCTTCCGCAATTGCAATGTGAACCTGCTTGCGGATTTCCCGTTCAAAAATATCATTGCTATCCGCTACAAAGCCACCTGTGTCTATTAAATTAAAAGATTTGCCGTTCCAATCAGCTACACCGTATTGCCTGTCGCGGGTAACGCCGCTGATATCATCGACGATAGACTTTCGCTGTTCCAGCATCCGGTTAAAAAAAGTACTCTTGCCTACGTTCGGCCTTCCTGTAATCGCTACGGTATATGACATTATTGTTATTTAAAAATTTGGCGGATGGCCAAAACAAGTTAACGTTTGCAAAGAACGTAAAGTATTTGCAAAGAAAATAACCGATTATTCTGAAATAAACTTCTCTAATCTCCTGCGATAAAAGGATAAACAAAAAAATCCGTTCTTCATCTAAAAGAACAGATTAAAAAAATTTAAGGATAAATAGAAATTAGCGATAAATGTTTGTTTACTATAAATGGCCGGAATTTTATCCGGCCATAATTTATGAAGCTGATTTTAAAACGGTTTTAATACAACACTTTTATTATCACAACACTTCCATCAGGCCGTCTTACTTCCAATTGATAAATTCCATGCGCCAGGTTATAATCCCATGTAATGTCTTCACTTCCGTTACCTCCCGCGTATTCTATTTGTTTGGCGACGATCGACTGGCCTAAGGAATTATATAAGCTGATACGGTACCTTCCTTCCGGCTGATTAATGAATTGCAAATGGATAATACCGTCAGTTATCGGGTTTGGATAGATTGTGATTCCTGTTTTTAAATTAGTGAT
>JBDTGD010000184.1:0-1789 GCA_039937595.1 Ginsengibacter sp.
AGACTGAACTCAACTTCCGCTTTACAATGTCAATACGTCAAAATATTTCAGTGGCACAGCAATACATCTGTAATGGACAATCAAAATGTAGTTCGTGTTAATTTTATTCAGCAGTTTAATTATCTCAGAAAAGGATAAACAGAATAATCTGTGGTAGAAGAAAAAGAAAATATCATCATTGAGGACGGCAATAGACTATTTCCGGTTTTTTTAAAGCTTGAAAAACTTCGGCTTTTGATCATCGGGGGCGGAAATGTTGCCCTGGAAAAATTACAGGCGGTAGCGCAAAACTCACCTTCTACTTCTATTCATTTAGTAGGCATTTCTGTTCAGGATAAAATTTATGAGATTGCTGAAGGACTTGCCAACATTACCATTGACGAGAGGCTCTATTCAATTACTGATATTGAACAGGCAGACATAATAATAGCTGCAGTTAACGACATCATAACGAGTGAAATTATTCAAAATGATGCGCATCTTGTCGGCAGGCTTGTAAATGTTGCAGACAAACCGGAACTGTGTGATTTTTATTTAAGCTCCATTGTAAAAAAAGGCAATCTTAAAATCGCTATTTCCACTAATGGAAAATCTCCAACTATTGCCAAGCGACTGAAAGAAGTGATGACTACAATGATCCCTGACGAAATGGAAGATGTGTTAGACAATATGCAAACCATACGGAAAGGCTTACACGAAGATTTTGACGAAAAGGTAAAACAGCTAAATGATATTACGAAAGTGTTGGTGGCAAAACAATCCATATTAAAGGAAGATACAAAATCCGGAACAAAAAAATGGCAACGAATTGTGACATGGAGCTTACTCGCGTTCTTTTTTATGATACTGGGGCATGCTGTACTTTCCTACATTCCTTTGGAAACCATAAAGGCAAGCACACAGGATGTTATATCAATCATTGATAAAAAGGCTTTTTTAATGATGCTTCTCTGTGGCTTCCTGGCCCAAATGGCTGATGGTTCACTCGGAATGGGGTACGGTACTATTTCAACCACGTTTCTTTTGGCCAATGGTGTTAATCCTGCAATCGTCAGCAGCCGCGTACATTCCGCCAGGGTATTTTCAAGCGGTGTATCGGGCTACAGCCATCATCGCTTTGGAAACTTTAATAAAAAATTATTTAAGGCATTGGTTGTCCCGGGAGTAGTGGGCGCTATCATTGGAGCTACCCTTGCATTTTATGCGCAAAAATATTCTTATTGGGTACGCATCCCTGTTTCACTTTACACCGTCTATCTCGGATTTTTTATTATCATGAAAGGATTTAAAAAGAGTAATCCTAAAAACAAAGTAAAAAGAGCTGGATGGCTCGCTACTGTTGGTGGCTTTACAGATGCTTTTGCAGGAGGTGGCTGGGGCTCACTAGTTACCAGCACACTAATCTCAAAACGAAAGAGCCCCCGTTATGTGGTTGGCTCAGTTTGTCTCGCAGAATTTTTTGTAGTACTTGCCAGTTCAATCACCTTTTTTATTTTACTGAAGAGTATTCCATTTACAGATGTCGCCGGTCTGATAGTCGGAGGCCTCATTGCAGCCCCTATCGCCGCGAGGCTTGTTGGAAAATTACCTTTAAAAACTATGTTTATTTTAATTGGCACATTGGTAATTCTTACCAGCTTCACCACCTTGTGGAGGGTATTAGCGCCCATAATAATGAAATAATTACCGAATATTTTCAACTCGCGGGACACGAATTGGAGCGTAACAAAAAATAGAAATCTCTCTTATTCATTTGTTTACTGAGCAAGGTTTCGCTCAATACCGCTGA
>JBDTGD010000185.1:0-3582 GCA_039937595.1 Ginsengibacter sp.
TAAGCCTGGGTAGTGTAATCGTGAAAAATACTGAATTATTTTCTCAATGGATTGAAGACTTTGGCGCATCTAAATTTTTGCCCGGCGCGGATGTGCTTGATAAAAAAATAAAAATTCATGGTTGGAAGGAAGAAACCGGAATTGATATTTTTCATTTTATTAATGAATTGATTTCAAAAGGAATTAGCCGGATTTTTTGCACCGATATTTCAAAAGACGGAATGATGCAAGGGCCTTCAACAAAATTGTATCTTGAAATATTACAGAAATTCCCATCATTAAATCTTATTGCCAGCGGCGGCATTTCCTGCTTTGAAGATTTGCTGGTTTTAAAAGAAACCGGCTGTAGTGGTGCAATAGTAGGCAAGGCGATTTATGAAGGCAAGATTACCTTAAAACAAATTGGAGGATTTTTAAAAAACAAATAATGCTTGCAAAGAGAATCATTCCCTGCCTGGATATAAAAAATGGCAGGACTGTAAAGGGCGTTAACTTTGAAAATATAAGGGACGCTGGGGATCCGGTAGAACTTGCGATGTATTACTCGCAGCAACGCGCCGACGAATTAGTTTTTCTCGATATTACAGCAACAATTGAAAAAAGGAAAACGCTGGTAGAACTGGTTAAAAAAGTTGCAGCTAATATCAACATACCCTTTACGGTTGGCGGTGGAATTACTTCGGTTGAAAACGCCTCTGAACTTTTAAAAAATGGCGCCGATAAAATTTCTGTGAATTCTGCCGCTTTTAAAGTCCCGGATTTGGTAAACCTTATGGCAAAGGAATTTGGAAACCAATGCGTGGTACTTGCCATAGACACCAAAAAAGAAATGGATGGTAACTGGTATGTTTATTTGAATGGAGGAAGATTAAAAACGGATAAGTTAGCCTACGAATGGGCTAAACAGGGTATTGATCTTGGAGCGGGCGAGATTCTTCTTACCTCAATGAATAATGATGGCACAAAAGATGGTTTTGCTGAGGATATTACTGCTTTATTTTCCACCAATCTTCCCGTACCGATTATTGCTTCGGGAGGCGCGGGTAATATGCGTCATTTTGAAGAAGTCTTTAAAAACGCCAACGCTGACGCCGCTTTGGCCGCAAGCGTTTTTCATTTTGGCGAAATTGAAATTCCAGAATTAAAAAGTTATTTGTCAAACAAAAATATAAATGTACGATTATGAGAAAGGATTATTCTGATTTAGTAAAACGGATAGATTTTTCTAAATCATCTTCAGGAACCGTTCCTGTCATTATACAGGATTCATCTACCAATGTGGTTTTAATGTTGGGTTACATGAATGAAGAAGCGCTGCTTGAAACGATAGATTCTAACCTGGTAACGTTTTTCAGTCGAAGCAAAAGTCGGTTGTGGGTAAAAGGCGAAACGAGTCAAAATTATTTGCATGTAGTGGATATAAAAACAGATTGCGATTTTGATACGTTGCTGATAAAAGCAAAGCCTGATGGCGTGGTTTGCCACACTGGCGCGGAGACTTGTTTTAATGAAGAAAATACTGGCAACGATTTTCTCAGGTCTCTGGAAAAGATTATTGAAGGAAGAAAAAAACATCCGCTTTCAGGGTCTTATACATCTACGTTATTTAAAAAGGGGATTAATGCGATGGCGCAAAAAGTAGGTGAAGAGGCGGTGGAACTGGTGATAGAAGCTAAAGATAATAATCAAAAGCTTTTTCTAAATGAAGCCGCGGATCTTATGTTTCATTATCTTATTCTATTGCAGGCAAAAAATAAAACTTTAGAAGATGTTATTGGGGTTTTAGAAAAAAGGCATAAGGACGCGAAGTAGTACGTTGCTATAATTTCTGGGTTAAGCAGGCATTATTTTATTACAGTAGAGAAACAAATAACCAGTATTTTGATTTTGCTTCTAAAAATAGAAAGGCCTGAATTTTATTTTATGTTCTTTTAATTCTATTACCGGTGTGGGGATTCTGAAAATGTTTATCCATGATGGGAATGGAATGGTACCAGGTTTTGTAAAAGCTCCATCCACTCCAAAAAAGAATTTTCTGTTTCTATCAAATGTTGGAATAGAATTTCCATGTACTTCTTTCGGGTTGGTAACAGCTCCGGTCATTCCATCGGCGCCATATCCAAGATCAGCGTTCATCCATCCCGGGAAATTATTTCCTTTGCCCAGGAAAGAATGAATATTGAATGAAAACCAATAGCTCTGCCCGTTATAGTCTTTTATTAGTCTTTGAGGGAAATTTGCGCCCAATTCATCAGGATTATATTTAGCAAAAATAGTTTTGTGAAATGAAAAGCGCATTTGAATCCTTTGCTCATTCCATAAGGCTTGTTGCGCAGTAAAAAATGCTGATCCAAAAATGTCCGCGGCCATATCTCCTTTCGAAAATCCCCATTGTGCAGAGAAGCCGTCCATAATTTCTATTAGCATCAAATACGCCAAACCTGTTGCACCACCAACCCATTCTGAAGTTCCCCGGTTCACACCACTCCATCGCATGAGATTATATTGAACTGCGGAAATATTGTATGCTGTAGTGGCATGCCCCATCTTGTCCATCTGTAGCCATTCGTCGTTATCATCAAAAAAATGAAACCTGCTTTTCGGGTATTTTTTGTACCATAAATATTGTAAACCAATGGTAACAATGGATGCCAAAGCCGTTTCACTTATCACTACTGTTGTAAAGCGTTTGGAATTAAAATTGGATGATGCATTTAATAATTCAGGCTCCTTTGTCAGTTGTGCATTAGCATTTAATGAAATAATTAAAGCAAGCAAAATAAAAAAGGCAAATATCTTTTTAGAAAAATACTTTTCTTTCTTTTTCTCTGCAAAATTACATACAGAATTGTTTTTTAATAACTTATTTCTATTCATAATGCCTTCTGCATCATTTTTGATCCTTATAATTATTTGATGTTTTCTACCTCGTCATTTCCTTGCTCTTCTGCATGTTGCGGATCAAATTTGCGATAAGCTCTTGCAAAAAATAAAGGGAATATCCAGATAGAAAAAAACATAGCACATAAAACCCCACCTATAATTACGCGCGCCAATGGCCTTGAGCTTTCTGACCCAATACCGGTTGAAATTGCCGCCGGTAATAAACCAACTGCATCCATAAAAGCAGTCATCATTACAGGACGTACACGGGATCGCACACCTGTTCTTATAGCCCTTGCCAGGGAAATGGGATTTCCTTTTTTCGATTTCTCCATGTTGTGCTTTATTTCCGTTATGATGAGCACGCCAAACAAAATACAAATACCAAATAGTGCAATGAATCCGATACCAGCTGAAATACTAAAATTAGTTCCCGTGATATATAAAGCCGCTACGCCTCCCACAATTGCAAAAGGCACATTCAGGAAAACCAACCATGCATCTTTGAAATTTCCAAACATGCTGAACAATAAAAGAAAAATGAGCAATAAACTAATGGGAACTACCTCCTGTAATCTTTTTGTAGCACGTTGTTCGTTTTCAAAGTCGCCCTGCCACGCCATGGTATATCCATTTTTCAATTGTACTCTTTCTTTTACTTTTTGTTGGGCTTCTTTTATAACGCTTCCCATGTCCCGG
>JBDTGD010000186.1:0-1910 GCA_039937595.1 Ginsengibacter sp.
GAAAGGGTTTAAAAATTTAGATTGATAATATGTTATATCCTGAAATGAGCAAATGCTTTGTTAGCATCAGCCATACGATGTGTATCTTCTTTCTTTTTGTAAGCCGCGCCCTCGCCTTTGCTTGCAGCTACTATTTCATTAGCCAGCTTTTCTGACATGCTGCGACCATTTCTATCGCGGCTATATTTTATAAGCCATTTAATGCTCAATGAAACTTTTCTGTCTGCGCGAACTTCCGAAGGAATTTGAAAAGTCGCTCCACCAATTCTACGGCTCTTTACTTCAACGCCCGGAGTAACATTCGACAATGCTTTTTTCCAAACTTCATATCCATCTTCACCGGAAATCTTGCTCACTTTATCGAGTGCATCATAGAAAATAGTATATGCACCACTCTTTTTTCCTTCCCACATTAAATTATTTACAAAACGAGTTACCAATTTGTCCTGGAATTTTGGATCAGGAGCTAATGGAAGTTTTTTTGCTTGTGCTTTACGCATTGTTCTTTTTATTTTTAACGTCTGAACCGTCTTGGCTCGACGAATGTTAAACTTTTATTTAGATAATAATCAGATAGAGAATATCAGACTATTATTTTTTTGCTTTTTCTTTTTTAGTCCCGTATTTAGAACGGCTTTGTTTCCGATCTTTTACACCTGCTGTATCAAGACTTCCACGTACAATATGGTAACGCACTCCTGGAAGGTCCTTTACCCTTCCACCGCGAAGTAATACGATAGAGTGCTCCTGCAAATTATGCCCTTCTCCGGGAATGTATGCAATCACTTCAATTTTATTAGTAAGTCTCACTTTAGCCACCTTGCGCAAAGCTGAGTTTGGCTTTTTAGGAGTAGTGGTATATACCCTGGTACACACACCTCTGCGCTGTGGGCAACTATCAAGCGCTCTTGATTTGCTTTTAGCTCTTATTATTGTTCTTCCTTTTCTTACTAATTGTTGAATTGTAGGCATCTTTTACCCTTATTTTTTTGGACGGCAAAGGTAAGCGTGGCTTTGCGAAAAACCAAAATTATTTACCAATAACCGCAATTCAGTCAACAAGTTTTTAATTTAATTTTAATTTATAGAAATAAGTGGTCGTATGTAGTGCCGGAAAAAGATACTAATAATACAAATTCTAAGGCTTATTTAGTGTGAACTTATGGGTCTAATCAAATTACATTAAGATTATTATTAATAGCAAGCTTTCAACTTTTGCAAGGATTTTTAGTTACTTTCTTTAAGACTTAAAATAGAATCCAGCTTTTGATGAAAATGAGGGAACTCGCTCAGATTATTATGGGCGCCATTTTCAATAGTGATAAATTCATCGGTAGGTTTTAAAACTTTTTTAAGCTTTGCCGCACAGCGGTAAGGTATTGTTTTATCGGCCGTGCCGTGAAAAATAGTAACGGGTTCTTTTACATTTTCAAGGTATTCGCCAACGGGAAATTTGAAATGAGCCATTCGTCTGGTGGGGTAAATCGGCGCATAGTCGCTTGCCAGATCGGGCATACTATAATAAGGTGTTTCTAAAATCAATCTTCCGCAATCTTCTTTTGCGGCAATATAGGAAGCGACTCCTGTACCTAAAGACCTGCCATAGACGATAATGCTGTCAGCAGCAAACCTGGAATGAGCAAGCTTGTAGACTTCTTTGGCCTGCTTATATATGTTTTCTTCTGTTAATGGACCAGTAGTTTTTCCGAATGAGGGATAATCAGGCATCCAGACTTCATAACCGTGTTTGAGAAAAATACGCGCTTCATTTTCATAGCGGGTTACATTTCCCCTATTACCGTGGAAATAAATTACAACACCTTTTGGCAAAGAACCAGCAGGAAAAAATTGTATTATATTCAGATTATCCGTTTCATTCATCGCTATGTTGATTTCTCTAAAAGGTATAT
>JBDTGD010000187.1:0-25889 GCA_039937595.1 Ginsengibacter sp.
ATGCAATTATCACTCAAATAGCTACAACGGGAGAAAACCCCGATGCAATAATGTACGAGCCTTTTACCAAAACAATAATTACGAATAACGGCCGCAGCAAAAGCCTTTCTTTCATTAGCCCTGAAAAAAATACAGTGATTCATACAGTTCAATTAGATGGTAAACCTGAGGAAGGTGTTTCTGACGGCAAAGGAAAATTATTTGTAAACATTGAAGACAAAAGTGAGATAGCCGTTGTGGACTTAAAAACATTTAAGGTGATTGAAACATGGCCTTTAGCGCCCGGAGAAGGGCCTTCAGGTTTGGCTATGGATACTAAAACAAACAGGTTGTTTTCCGGATGTTCAGATAGTAAACTTTTAGTTGTTATGGATGCTTCGAACGGAAAGATCATTGCAAAACTGCAGATAGGCGAGGGGTCAGATGGCACTACTTTCGATGCAAATAAAGATATCATCTTTGTACCTAATGGACGAGATGGAACTATTTCTGTTTTTAAAGAAAAGTCAGCAAATGATTACGAAAGTTTGGGAACTATAACAACAAAGGTTGGAGCCCGAACCATAAACATTGATAAAAAAACTGGCGCTTTATTTTTACCTACCGCAGAATTTGAGAAGTCAGATCCTCAAATGCCACATTCACGGCCTAAGATGATACCTGGCACTTTCCAGGTTTTGAAAGTTTGGATGTAGGGAAATGTACGATCCCGATTTTAGATACAGAAAAACAGAAAATGCGAAAGTTAATTTCACGCTAAATAAGAATCAGTACTTTTTATTGATTTACTGTTGAATGAAAGCAGGGTGTGATTATTAATGCCAATGTGGATTTTTATTCTCATAATATTCGAGCAGAGAATGTTACTTCCTCGTCGAAAAGCTATAAAAAAATCTATTAAAAATTAGCATAATAGACTTTTATTACTTGAATCTTTCTATAAGGTAAGACCCTGATTCAATGTCCAATGTCAAGAACTATAATATCTTAGCTTAGAATTCATCTTCCGGAATATCATCGGAATCGCCACCTAAGCTATAATCATTATTTTCTTCATCCTCCTCGCCAATTTCTTCATCGGCATCATCTAATTTCGCGCCGGGGACATCGAGGTCGGTCGCACTGATATTCTTTTTAAAACTTCCTTCATTTAAAGGAGTTCCGTCATCGTCCGCATTATCAAGGGCTGCTTTCCTCAGGTTTTCATCATCCCCGGGCATATCGTTTGCCGCTTTTCTTAAATCTTCCTTTTCTGTGATGGAAACGTTGGAACCCGGATTGTTTTTAATGTCTTCGTCAATATCGTCATCAAACAATGCATCCCCTTCCTCATCAGAAGAAGAAATAGTGGTATCGGCCAATTCGCCGAGCGGAGCCGGTACAAAATTTTCCTGTCCCGGAATGTCACTTATATTCGGAATTTTGACTTCAGTAGTCTCTTCTTTCATTTCTTCGCGGTCGTGAGGCGAATCAATTTGACCAGACAAACGATCGTTTTTTGAGCTATTTTCGTTTTTCATTTTTATAAAAGTTTATTTTTTTCAACAGAAAATATAGTGCCAGTAATGACTTTGAAAGTTTTTTAAGAAAGACGAGATAATTTTTTTGTTATTTAAACGATACGACCTACTTTTGCACTCCCAAAATAAATTTGGATAAAAAAAGTTCTTTAAAATGTCTCAAAGAATCAGGATAAAACTTCAATCTTACGATCACAATCTGGTTGATAAGTCAGCAGAAAAAATCGTAAAGACAGTACGTAGTACAGGAGCAGTAGTTACAGGACCAATTCCTTTACCTACTCATAAAAAAATATTTACCGTATTGCGTTCTCCTCACGTCAATAAAAAAGCCCGTGAGCAGTTCCAATTGTGTACGCACAAACGATTATTGGATATCTATACCAGTAGCTCCAGAACCGTTGATGCATTGTCAAAACTTGATTTACCATCAGGTGTTGATGTTGAGATTAAAGCATAACAGCCCCTTCCCGGCCTTCCTTCCTGCGTTTTTCGAGGGGATGGAGAAAGTAGAAGAAAGTTCTTATATAAAATTGTAACACTCATCTATCCCGCAACTTAGGGAGAGCGCTGGGTATAATAAAATAGAAATGAAAAGTATTATTGGAAAAAAAGTTGGCATGACCAGCATTTTCGATAGTAATGGCAGGCAAACAGCCGTGACCATTATTGAAGCGGGCCCGTGCGTGGTTACCCAGAAAAAAACTGTAGAAACCGATGGTTACAATGCAGTTCAGATTGCTTTTGGAGACAAAAAAGAAAAGCATACCCTCCTCTCAGAAAAAAATCACTTTGCCAAAGCAAATACCCCGGCAAAAAAAATCGTAAAAGAAATACGCGATAGCGAAACAGATAAGAATGTTGGTGACACCATTAACGTTGACATATTTGCCGAAGGCGATAAAATAACTGTTGTGGGTACTACTAAAGGAAAAGGTTTCCAGGGGGTAGTAAAGCGTCATGGTTTTCATGGTGTTGGCGAGCAATCTCACGGACAACACGACAGGTCAAGGGCTCCCGGATCAATTGGTGGATCTTCTTATCCTGCAAGGGTATTTAAAGGAATGCGCATGGCTGGAAGGATGGGCAATGATAAAGTGCAGATGAAAGGGCTGAAGGTGGTAAAAATATTCCCCGAAAAAAATTATTTATTAATCAGCGGCTCGGTTCCCGGCCATAACGGTTCAATCGTTTTAATCCAGAAATAATTATGCAAGTAGATATAAAAAATATAGAAGGCAAAAAAACTGGCAGAACTATTGAATTGCCGGATGAAATTTTTGCGGCAGATCCCAATAGCCACGTTATTTGGCTTGCGGTGAAACAATACCTTGCTGCACAGCACCAAGGTACTCACAAAGTAAAAACCCGTGCAGAAGCGCAGGGTTCTTCAAAAAAGCTAGTTAAGCAGAAAGGAACCGGCGGCGCCCGTAAAGGTAATCTTCGTAATCCTCTGTACAAAGGTGGTGGTACCGTTTTTGGACCCAAACCGCATGGTTATGATATAAAGCTGAACCGTAAAGTAAAAGACCTTGCTAAGATCGGCGCATTAAGTGCTAAAGCAAAAGATAATAAAATCATTATCGTAGAGGACGCTTCGGTAAATATTGATATACCCAGTACTAAAAAATTCAACCAGGTATTTCTTAATATCAATGAAGGAAGCAGAAGGTCACTATTTGTGATGCCTGAATACAATGAAAATGTTTATAAGAGTTTTCGTAATGTACCCTCAATATGCGGTACTTTATTGAGCGACATTAACACATACGACATTGTAAACGCTGATTCTATAATATTCACAGAAAGTGCCGCGAAAATATTTGTTGAAGAAAATCAAGAAGATACGAAGCCTGAACCGGTAGCTAAGAAAGCAAAGAATAAGGATTCGGAAGAAAGTAAAGAAACCGGGGAAGCTTAATTAATAAAAAAATAAAGATCATGAAATCGTCAGATGTTTTAATAAAGCCTGTTTTGTCTGAGAAAGTTAATCGCTTAACAGAAAAATTTAACCGCTATACTTTTATTGTGAACAGAAAGGCCAATAAGCTTGAGATTAAAAAAGCGGTTGAAGACTTTTATGGTATCAGCGTAGAAGAGGTAAATACTTTGAATATGCCATCTAAAGTAAAACAGCGTAATACAAAAGCGGGATTGCTTACCGGCCGTAAACCGGCAAAAAAGAAAGCAATTGTAACTCTTGCTAAAGGTGATTCGATAGATTTATATGGTAATGTTTAGGCAGAAAGCTCAAAGCAGAAGGGAAAAAAATAGTCAATTATAATTCCGGGTTGTCCGGAAGAAAAAAATAAAAATCATGGCTTTAAAAAAATACAAACCAACTACCGCAGGAACCAGGTGGAGAATAGGCAACGCTTATTCTGAGGTAACAACCAATGTTCCTGAAAAAAGCCTGGTAGAAAAAGTACATCACACTGCCGGCCGTAACAGGCAAGGTCGCAGAAGTATGCGTTATTTAGGTGGTGGGCACAAAAAAATGTACCGTGTTGTTGACTTTAAGAGAGATAAAAAGGACATACCTGCGACAGTAAAAACAATTGAATACGATCCAAACCGTAGCGCTTTTATTGCATTGGTAATTTTTGTTGATGGTGAAAAAAGATACATAATTGCTCCGCAGGGTTTACAGATAGGCGCTACTATTATTAGCGGTGATTCTGTTGCGCCGGAACTTGGGAACGCTTTGTTGCTCAAAAATATGCCTTTGGGAACTGTAGTTCATAATATAGAAATGCAACCTGGACAAGGTGGAAAATTAGCAAGAAGCGCAGGATCTTCGGCACAACTCGCCAATAAGGAAGATAAATATGCAATCTTAAAAATGCCTAGTGGCGAGCTTAGGAAAATATTAATCAATTGTTATGCGACCGTTGGAGTTGTCTCCAATAGCGACCATAGCCTTGAAAGTAAAGGTAAAGCCGGTAGAAACAGGTGGAAAGGAATCAGGCCGAGAACAAGAGGCGTAGCGATGAACCCTGTAGATCATCCGATGGGTGGAGGTGAAGGAAAAGCGTCAGGTGGCCATCCCCGCAGCAGAACAGGAAAATATGCTAAAGGAGAAATTACCCGTACACGTGGAAAAGGTTCAGATAAAATGATTATTCAAAGAAGGAATGGTAAGAAATTACCGAATAAATAAGCAGAAAGTTTAAGGCTCAATGCTGAAAGCTCAAAGCGAATAGAAATTAAAAATAAAGTTTTACATCGTACATAGTACATCAAACATCGAACATAAATTATGGCTCGTTCAATCAAAAAAGGTCCTTACGTAGAAGCTAAGCTGGAAGATAAAGTGCTTGGAATCAACGAGGGGAAATCAAAGAAAGGTGTTATTAAAACATGGTCACGCAGGTCAACAATTACACCTGACTTTGTAGGCCACACTTTTGCTGTACACAATGGCAATAAATTTATCCCGGTTTATGTGACTGAATTTATGGTTGGACATAAATTAGGCGAATTCGCACCAACCAGGAATTTTAAAGGACACTCAAGTAAAAAGATCGCATAAACAATTGGTATTTAAAATTTGAAAGTAAGTCAACTTTTAATATCAATTTAGAAACAAACTAATATGGAAGCAATAGCAAAACTTAATAATTACCCAACATCACCACGCAAAATGCGTTTGCTGGCGGATTTAATTCGCGGCATGGAAGTAGAGAAAGCGTTAGGCATTTTACAATTTAATCCTAAGCACCCTGCGGTTCCGATGTATAAATTATTAAAGAGTGCCATTAATAACTGGGAGCAGAAAAATGGGGATGAAAAAGTGGAAGATGCCGGCCTGGTGGTAAAAACTATCATGGTGGATTGCGGGAGGGTGATAAAAAGAATGCGTCCTGCGCCGCAAGGTCGTGGATATCGCGTTCGCAAACGGAGTAATCATGTTACTATAATCGTAGATAGTATTCACGATAATATAGAAACAGTTTCTAAAAGGAAAGCTGAAAAAGTAGAAGTTGCAACGGTAGAAGAAAAGGTAGTTGCCGAGAAGCCGAAGAAAGCTGCCGCAAAAAAGGCAACGGCTAAATCAGCAACCGCTGAGAAGGCTGTGAAGAAAACAACAAAGAAAACAACAGAAAAAAAATCAACAAAATAAAAACCAAATAATGGGTCAAAAAACAAATCCGATTGGAATGAGGTTAGGAATCATTCGTGGATGGGATAGCAACTGGTTTGCTCATCCAAAAGATTATGGTAAAAAATTGATTGAAGATGATAAGATTAGGACTTACCTGAATGCTCGTATCAATAAGGGTGGAATAGCAAAAATAGTAATTGAACGTACACTCAATAAATTGATTGTAACTATTCATACCTCAAAGCCTGGAATCATTATCGGAAAGGGTGGAGGAGAAGTTGACCGTATTAAAGAAGAGTTGAAGAAGCTCACTGGTAAAGAAGATGTCCAAATAAATATTCTTGAAATACGCAGACCGGAACTGGATGCAGCAATAGTAGCGGATACTATAGCAAGACAAATTGAAAATCGTATTAATTATAAAAGGGCGATTAAGATGTCCATCGCTTCCGCATTGAGAATGGGAGCTGAAGGTATCAAAGTAAGAGTAGGTGGTCGTTTAGGTGGTGCAGAAATTGCGCGAAGTGAAGAAATAAAACAAGGCCGTACTCCATTGCATACTTTGCGAATGGATATAGATTATGCAAGCATTTTCGCCCAAACAGTCTATGGAAAAATCGGGATCAAAGTTTGGATTTGTAAAGGTGAAGTATTGGCTAAGAGAGATTTGAACCCAAATATTATAGCCGGTGGCAAGGGAGAACATGAAGGGCATGGTGAAAGAAGGGGTGGTGGATTTGGAGATAGAAGAGGAGGAGGAGACAGAGGAGATAGAAGAGGCGGCGGAGATAGAGGCGATAGGAGAGGTGGCGGAGATAGAGGAGGCAGAAGGTAATAAGCAAAGTTTTAATATTATTAAGTAAAAAGTTGAAAGCGCAGGTATTGATGGCGCAGCAAACAAACAAATAACAACAATTATGTTACAGCCAAAAAGATCAAAGCATAGGAAGATGCAAAAAGGCCGTATGAAAGGCGAAACAAAACGTGGTGACACTATTGTTTTTGGAACTTTTGCGTTAAAATCACTGGATACCATTTGGTTAACCAACAGGCAAATAGAATCGGCCAGGCAGGCTTTGACCCGTCATATGAAGCGTGAAGGAAATGTTTGGATCAGGATTTTTCCGGACAAACCTATCACAAAGAAACCTGCGGAAGTGAGGATGGGTAAAGGTAAAGGCAACCCCGAATATTGGGCTGCTGTAGTTCAGCCTGGAAGAATCATTTTTGAAGCTGACGGTGTGTCTCTGCAAACAGCTAAGGAGGCTTTTGAGCTTGCAGCTCAGAAACTACCTATCCAAACAAAATTTGTTGTGAGCAGGGATTATGTAGCCAATTAGGTAATTAATAAAATTAAAACAATGTCAAACAGAAACGATTTCGTAAATAGTTTAAAAAGCATGAGCGAGCAGGATCTCAAATCGAGAATAGGGGAAGATGAATTGAGGATAAAAAAATTAAAATTTGCTCACGCGGTTTCTCCATTGGAAAATCCCATGTCAATTCGCGATGTGAGAAAAGACCTGGCACGCACTAAAACTGAACTAAGAAAAAAGCAATTAAGCGCTAAATCCTAAAAATAAAAAAAATGTCCGAAAGAAATTTAAGAAAAGTAAGGGTTGGTGTGGTTTCCAGTAATAAAATGGATAAGTCAATCACAGTAAAAGTGGAAAGGAGAGTGAAGCATCCTCTCTATGGTAAATTTGTGAAAAAGACCACCGGCTTTCATGCTCACGATGAAAAAAACGAATGCAATATCGGTGACCTTGTGAAAATAATGGAAACAAAGCCATTAAGTAAGACAAAGCGTTGGAGACTGGTAGAGGTAGTTGAAAAAGTAAAATAAAAAAGCCGTTGGCTATTAGCTGTAGGCTATTAGAGGGAGAAATTAAAATATAAGTTTAAACAGCCGGAAGCGAAAAGCTAAAGGCGAAAAGCTAAATAAAATGATACAGCAAGAAAGCAGGCTAAATGTAGCTGACAATAGTGGAGCAAAAGAAGTGCTATGCATACGAGTTTTAGGAAACTCAGGCCAGGATTATGCGCACGTTGGCGATAAAATAGTGGTATCTGTAAAAGATGCCATACCTGCCGGTGGTATAAAAAAAGGAACAGTAAGCAAGGCGGTTATCGTGCGTACTAAAAATAAGCTCCGTCGTAAAGATGGCTCTTATATCCGTTTTGACGATAATGCGGTTGTTCTTTTAAATGCAGCTGATGAACCAAGAGGAACCAGGATTTTTGGGCCCGTTGCCCGTGAATTACGCGATAAGGGATATATGAAAATCATTTCCCTTGCGCCTGAAGTATTGTAATTATAAATTGTATCTTTGCACCCCTAAAAAAAAGGGGTATTTTATAAGTAATTAATCAAGACAAATATTGTCAAAAATGAAGACAAGGTTTAAACCAAAGTTCAACATAAAAAAAGGAGATTCTGTTGTAATTATCACAGGAGATGATAAGAATCTAAAGAAGCCCCGTAAAGTGCTCGAAATAATCGTGGAAAAGAATCGTGTGCTTGTGGAAGGCGCTAATATTGTTACCAAACATACTAAGCCTTCTGCTCAAAACACAAAGGGCGGCATCATGAAAGTGGAAGCTCCGATAGCTATTTCCAACGTAATGCTTTGGGATGCTAAATCTCATTCTCACTCTAAGATCAGCAGAACGAGAAAAGACGGAAAATTAATAAGAACAGCAAAAAAATCAGGGGAGGTAATTAAATAATGAGCACTGAAAAATATACTCCGAGACTGGCAGATAAGTATAACAAAGAAGTGATACCTGCACTAATGAAAAAGTTTGCTTACAAGACTGTAATGCAGGCGCCAAGGCTTACTAAGGTCTGCATCAATCGTGGTGTTAACGGAGCTGTGGCCGACAAAAAATTGATTGACGTGGCTATTGATGAGTTAACTACCATCACCGGTCAAAAAGCCGTAGCCACCATGTCTAAAAAAGATATTTCTAATTTTAAGTTGCGTAAGAATATGCCAATTGGGGCTAAAGTAACTCTGCGTGGCGTAAATATGTATGAGTTCCTTGATAGGCTGGTTTCTGTGTCATTACCTCGTGTTCGCGATTTTAAGGGAATCAACGATAAATCTTTTGATGGCAGGGGAAATTATACATTAGGCGTTACTGAACAGATTATTTTCCCTGAGATAGATATTGATAAAGTAAATAAAATTACAGGACTTGATATCACTTTTGTAACTACCGCAAGTACTAATGAAGAAGCATTTGAATTGCTGAAAGAATTAGGTATGCCTTTTAAAAACGTAAAAAAATAACCAAATAGTTAATTAGCTAATTAGCTAATTAGCCAATTATCAAATTAAAATTATGGCTAAAGAGTCTGTAAAAGCACGGCAAAGAAAGCGCGAAAAAATGGTGGAAAAATACGCTGAAAAAAGAAAAGCGTTGAAGGAAGCGGGCGATTATCGCGCGTTAGATCTTTTACCAAAGAATGCGTCTCCTGTGAGGTTGAAGAACAGGTGCCAGCTAACAGGACGTCCGAGAGGATATCTAAGGCATTTTGGAATTTCCAGAAATATATTTCGCGATATGGCTTTGGAAGGCAAAATCCCCGGCGTGAAAAAAGCAAGTTGGTAGAAAGACAGACGGCTAAAGGCTTAAAGCTGAAGGCTGATAACTGGATATCGCATTGTAATTAAACTAAAATATTAAACGAAAAATAAACAATGGTTACTGATCCTATAGCAGATTATTTAACAAGAATCCGCAATGCACAAATGGCCAACCACAGAATAGTGGAAATTCCGGCCAGTAATTTAAAAAAAAGTATTACTGAAATTTTATACACACAGGGATACATCTTAAAATATAAATTTGAAGATGATACCAAACAAGGTGTTATAAAAATTGCATTGAAATATGATCCTCAATCAAAAGTCGCTGCAATACAGAGTCTTGAGAGAGTGAGCCGGCCAGGGTTGCGTACCTACTCCAAACCGCAGGATTTCAAAAGGGTAAAAAACGGATTGGGAATCGCTATTGTTTCTACTTCAAAGGGTGTAATGACTGACAAGGAAGCAAGAGCACAGAACGTAGGTGGCGAAGTATTATGTAATGTATACTAATTAGAAATGAACACTGTCGTTGGCGGAATTATAACTTTCCTGGTTTTATTCTTTGCGATTCGATATGTTCTGAGAAATTCGAATAAAAAATAAAAATCATTGGTAGACAATTAAGCCTTAGTCGTGGCTGAACACTACCAGAATAAAAACTAAAAATATAAACCGGCTATGTCAAGAATTGGAAAAAACCCAGTAACAATTACTAAAGATGTGAATGTAAATGTGGGTACAGATAATGTAGTTACTGTAAAAGGACCCAAAGGTGAATTAAAACAGGCAATTGATCCCGATATCAAAGTAGAAATAAAAGATCATAAAGTTATTTTATCCCGCCCTACAGATCAGATAAGGCATAAAGCTATGCACGGTTTATACCGGGCATTGATACACAACATGGTGGTTGGCGTTACTGAGGGTTATACAAAAACACTTGAATTGGTAGGTGTGGGTTTTAAAGCTTCCAGCCAGGATAACCTTCTCGATCTTTCATTAGGATATTCTCACAATATTATTGTAGAAATTCCAAAAGAACTTAAAGTATCTACCGGGCAGGAAAAAGGTAAAAATCCAAAAGTGGTTTTATCTGGCGTTGATAAGCAATTAATCGGACAGGTAGCTGCAAAGATTCGTAGCCTCCGCAAGCCTGAACCATACAAAGGAAAGGGTGTGAAATTTGAAGGCGAAGTATTACGGAGAAAAGCAGGTAAGTCAGCTGGTAAATAACTATTCTTACCCAATAGGGGCAAGAATAAAAAATGAATTAATAAGAATTCCACTACTCTTTTCAGGGTTTTGGGACAAAAAATAGAACAAAATGAACTCAAAAGTAAGTGCACGTCAAAAGATCAGATATCGCATTCGCAAAAAGATAAGCGGCTCGTCTTCAAAACCACGCCTTAGTGTTTTTAGAAGTAATAAAGATATTTATGTTCAACTGATTGATGATGCCAACGGAGCTACTCTTGCGTCAGCATCTTCCCGTCAAAAGGATATAGCTGCTCAAAAAGCAAATAAAGTTACAACCAGCAAAATGGTTGGAGAAGACATTGCAAAAAAATCCAAAGAACTTGGGATTAAAGATGTAGTATTTGATCGCAGTGGTTATTTGTATCATGGACGCATAAAAGCAGTTGCTGAAGGAGCCAGAGAAGGCGGATTAATATTCTAAAATACAGAGCTATCCGGCGGTAATTTCCCGGGGTATCTTTAAATAATAAAAAATTATAAACAGAATAATGTTGAAATCAAATACACAAAGAATCAAAGGTTCTGAACTTGAATTAAAAGAGAAAGTGGTATCCATTAACCGTGTAGTAAAAACAACGAAAGGTGGAAGAGCATTTAGTTTTTCCGCAATCGTGGTAGTAGGAAATGAAAATGGAGTAGTGGGTCACGGACTTGGAAAAGCCAAAGAAGTTCAGGAAGCTATTTTAAAAGGAATAGACGATGCTAAAAAGAACCTCATCAGAGTTCCTCTTTTGCATGGCACTATTCCCCATGAGCAATGGTGCAAAGATGGAGCGGCGAAGGTTCTTATCAAACCGGCCTCAGCTGGTACTGGTGTAATTGCCGGAGGTAGTATGAGGGCTGTTTTGGAAAGTGCAGGAATTACAGACGTATTAGCGAAATCGCTCGGGTCTGCTAATCCTCATAATGTGGTGAAAGCAACTGTTAAAGCTTTGACTATGTTAAGAGAACCCTCTACAGTAGCTAAAACAAGGAATCTATCTTTAAAAAAAGTGTTTAACGGGTAAAAAAGAAGTAAGTAGAAAGTAACGGGTAGAAAGTATCTTGTATTGATACTAATATCTGAATACCAAATTAAAATAACATGAAAAAGATAAAAATTACTCAAGTTAAAAGCGGCATCGATCGTTCAGACCGCCAAAAGCTGACTTTAAAGGCTTTGGGCCTTAAAAAGCTGCATGCTTCGAAAGAAGTGGAAGCTACGCCTCAGATTTTGGGCATGGTTAAAAAAGTAAATCATTTGGTAAAAGTAGAAGAACTGGGCTAACCGTTTTTCTTTTTTTATATTAATAATAGCGAGCTCCGGGTACCTGGGGCGTTAAGTTTAAAAAAAGTACAATGCAATTACAAAGTTTAAGACCTGCAAAAGGCGCAACTCACAAAGTAAAAAGATTAGGCCGTGGTGAAGCATCCGGCAAAGGAGGAACCTCTACCAAAGGTAACAAGGGTGGGCAAAGCCGTGCCGGTTATAAAATTAAAATGGCGCACGAAGGTGGCCAGATGCCCATTCAGAGAAGGATTCCGAAAAGAGGATTTAAGAATGCCAATCGCATCGAATATAAAGTATTTAATCTAGGACAAATAGATCAGCTGATAGAAAAACATGAGATTAAAGAATTCACTCCAGAAAATCTTTACATCAATAATCTTATCAGCCAGAATGATAGGGTAAAGATTTTGGGAAATGGCGTATTAAAGGCGAATATTCCTTTTAAAGTAAATGCGATTAGTAAAAAAGCCAAAGGAGCTATAGAAGCAGCCGGAGGTTCTATAGAAATAATAAAATAATTAATTGATATTTGCAATCCGAATCTTAGTTGCAAATAATTAAATCATTATAATTCTGTGAAGAAATTCATCACAACACTTAAAAACATCTGGACGATAGAAGAACTAAGGAGTAAGATCATAGTTACTTTGTCGCTCATTTTGGTTTACAGGGTAGGTTCTTTTATTGTTCTTCCCGGAATAGATCCAAATAAACTTTCCAACCTCGCCAACAGCGCGCAAGGCGGTATGCTCGGGCTTTTGGACGCTTTCGTAGGTGGTGCGTTTGCCAAGGCATCTATTTTTGCATTGGGTATCATGCCTTACATTTCGGCGTCTATCTTTATGCAGTTAGTAACCGTATTGGTGCCCCAGATTCAAAAAATTCAGAAAGAAGGCGAAAGTGGCCAGAAAAAAATAAATCAGTGGACACGTTACCTTACCGTTATCGTTACCGCTTTTCAGGCAGCAGCATACATTGGTTTCCTTGAATCTTCAAGCCAGGGTGCATTGCTAGATGCTTACAAGCCATTCTTTTGGGTATCTACCGTTTTTCTTCTTACCGCGGGAACCATGTTCGTAATGTGGCTGGGAGAAAAGATTACTGATAAAGGATTAGGTAATGGTACTTCTTTAATTATCATGATCGGGATTTTAGCGCGTCTTCCGCAATCATTTATGCAGGAGTTTACTGCAAAACAAACGCATGGTGGCGGCGGGTTATTGATATTCCTTATCGAAATAGCCGCTTTCATTGCTGTTATTTTAGGATTGATTGTATTGGTTCAGGGAGTTAGAAAAGTGCCGGTAAACTATGCTAAACAAATTGTTGGCAACAGGCAATTTGGTGGAGCAAGACAATTCCTTCCATTAAAAGTGAATGCTGCGGGTGTAATGCCTATTATCTTTGCCCAGGCAATCATGTTTTTGCCAACCATTTTTGCGGGGTTCCAAACTACAGGTAAGAATTGGGCAACCTATTTTACGGATCCTACCAATGGAGTATATATGTTGGTTTATGGAATTATGACTATTGGATTCACGTTTGTTTATACTTCCCTTATTTTTAATCCGAAACAGATGTCTGATGACCTCAAGCGTAATAATGGATTTATACCTGGTGTAAAACCCGGAAAGCCTACTACGGATTATATAGGTACCATTATGGATAGAATCACATTACCTGGGTCTGTATTGCTTGCTATTGTGGGTATTTTGCCAGGCATTATGCAGTTGTTGGGAATCACACAGTCATTTGCTACTTTTTATGGAGGTACTTCGTTGTTAATTATGGTAGCAGTAGTATTGGATACCTTACAGCAAATTGAAACCCAATTGCTCATGCGTCAATATGATGGATTGATGAGCAGTGGCCGCATACAAGGAAGACAAACAACATCAGCTCCGGGAGTTACAGGAGGCATTTAATAGCCTTTATTAAATATAAAATTATTTTCAAACCCTGGCCTGTATGCCGGGGTTTTTAAAATTTATAAAAATGATTAATTATAAATCAAATGCAGAAGTGGAATTAATAAGGCAGAGCTGTGTGCTTGTAAACGATTCTATCGCTTACATAGCCGCAATGATAAGGCCTGGTATTTCTACTTTGGAACTGAATGATAAAGCGGATGAATATATTATGGAGCATGGCGGGGTTCCGAATTTTAAAAATTATCATGGTTTCCCTTATGCCTGCTGCATTTCTGTAAACGACGCGGTAGTGCATGGTTTTCCCACCAAAGATGAATTGAATGAGGGTGATATTATTTCAATAGATTGTGGCGCACTCAAAAAGGGATATCATGGTGATAGTGCCTATACTTTCGCACTGGGCGAAATAAGCGATGAATTAAAACAACTTCTGCGCGTTACAAAAGAATCGCTTTACAAAGGAATTGAAAAGGCAGTGGTTGGGAACCGCATCGGTGATATAGCTTTTGCTGTTCAGGATTATACCGAAGGACAACATGGATATGGGGTTGTTCGGGAATTAGTTGGGCATGGGCTTGGCAAAGAATTGCATGAAGATCCCCAGGTGCCTAATTATGGAAAAAGGGGCAAAGGGGTTAAATTGAGAGACGGCCTTGTGATAGCAATTGAACCGATGATAAATCTTGGTGGCAAAGACGTTTTTACTGATAAAGACGGCTGGACAGTTCGCGCAGCGGATGGAAAACCGGCAGCCCATTATGAACATACTATATGCGTAAGAAAACACAAGGCGGATATTCTTTCTTCATTTTCCAATATAGAAATAGCCGAAAAAGCCAACGTGAATTTGTGGTCTGATTATTAAGTCTGACCGTCCCGGTCTGAGTTAATAATCAATTTTGACAATTTTAATTCGTGAAAATCCGTGTAACCTGTCCGACAAAGGCAGGTTTGTGGCAAAAGGCATTTGAGCTTTGGCTCAAATGAAAATGATTACACATTCCCATCCGTGGGATAATATCAATTCATTTCCATCATGCAAAAGAAAAAGCTCATAGTTGTCGGAGGCGGAGCAGCAGGTTTTTTCTGTGCTGTAAATGCATCTTTACAAAATTCTGATCTGGAAGTCACACTGATTGAAAAATCCAATAAATTATTAAGCAAAGTAAAAGTGAGTGGCGGAGGCCGGTGCAACGTTACTCATGCCTGTTACAGTATTTCGGAAATGATAAAAAAATATCCACGTGGAGAGAAATTCCTAAAACAGGCTTTTCATCATTTCTTTACATCCGACACCATAGATTGGTTTGAAAAAAGAAATGTAAAATTAAAAACAGAAAGCGATGGCAGAATGTTTCCTGAAAGCAATTCTTCTGAAACAATTATTAATTGCCTGTTGCAGGAAGCCGATAAAAATAAAATAACCATTTTGATGAACCAGGAAATTGTGGGGCTTAACGAGGTTTCCGGCGAAGAAGGGAAAAATCAATTTCAATTATTTTCAAAAGAAGGAATCGCTTTTGAAGCGGATTTTGTTTGTATCGCATGTGGAGGGTTTCATAAACCTCAGCAATATAGTTGGCTTGCTAAATTGGGCCATAGCTTTGAAAGTCCTGTTCCATCGCTATTTACATTCAATATCCCTAAAAATCCGGTTTCAGCTTTAATGGGAATATCGGTAGAAAATGTTCAGGTTAAAATAAATGGGACTAAGTTTTCACAATCAGGCCCTATATTAATTACCCATTGGGGATTTAGCGGACCGGCTGTTTTGAAGTTATCCGCTTTTGCAGCAAAACAACTTTCTAAGCTGAATTATGATTTTACTATTTCCATTAATTGGTTGGATCAATATAACGAAATCTCGATCCTGGAAAAATTGAAATTGGTAAGGCATGACTCTGCTCCTAAAAAAATAATTAATAAAAATCCTTTCGGTCTCCCACAAAGATTGTGGGAATATCATTTACAGCAATGTGAGATAAATACCGAAATTCGTTGGGCTGATCTTCCTGCAAAACAACAAAATCAACTGGCTAAACAATTGTGTGCCCAACAATTTTATGTAAAAGGAAAGACTACTTTTAAAGAGGAATTTGTAACTGCAGGCGGTGTCAAATTAAATGAGATTGATGCTAACACAATGCAGAGTAAGATGATACCCAATCTTTTTTTTGCCGGAGAAATTATGGATGTAGATGGAATCACTGGTGGCTTTAATTTTCAACATGCCTGGACAAGCGGATGGATTGCTGCGAGATCAATTGCTGCGAAGTAGCACTTTTTCACAACGCGGTAGAAAACAAAAATAAGAATGGTACTATAATCATCAGTGGGGAAAATAATGTATTTGCCGGTCTAATAATCGCCATGCTACATTAATAACGATGATCTGAATTTTTCAATTTTATTCCTCCCCGCGATACCTCTTCCTCCAGTCCTGGTATTCTTCAGGAGTCATCTTATTCATTTTATTTAATAAAAAATCAGTGATGGCCCATATTTTGGAGTCGTCGTGGGTAGGTCCAAAACCAGGCATGCCGGTAAATTTAATTCCGTTTTTTATAATCCAAAAGGCTTCGGCAGGCTCCGGCATATCATTGGATTTGTAAAATTTGGGAGGCGGCGGATAAAGCCCTTTTGCCAGTTCATCCGGGCTGATGCCGGGGCCACCATGGCAGGTTGAACACATTTCGTTGTAATGAGTGAACCCTTCAATAATCATTGAAGTGTCGTTCATCTCAGGCACTTTTATATTTTCGATTCTTTTACTGATTGATTTTTCCTTCGCGGTATTAATTGCCCATTTCGTTATTGCATTATGCGGAGCCAGCTGGCTTACATTATAAGCGCCGGAGTAAATAAATAGTATAAATGCTGCAATAATAACAATCAAAGTAATAAGCACCGTCACAATTATTTTTTTCATATCAAAGAAATTATTGCACAAAGATAAACTTTTGCGATTTCATGACTATGAACTAAAGACAGCTATTCACTTCTGGTTGATAGAAAAAATAGAAATATGAATTTAATGTTTGTTTACTGTGACGAGATTATTTGAAATACCCATAAATGTCAGTGAAGCTTTTATTCGCCCATTGCTTCCCAAATGTCTTGCATTTTTACATCACCGCTGAATGATTTTACGTACTTTCCTTTTTTATCATACACTACCAGGTCGGGATAACTTTGTACCCGATAGTAGGGGAGAAAGAAATCTTTTTTATCCCAGGCCATAGTTATTTGTGGATAGTCGGCTATTTTATAATTTTTATAGAAGGCAAGCATTTCAGAATAGGGAAGCCATGTAGTCATTAATATTTGCGCATTTTTAAAATGACTTATATTTTGCAAAAGCAAAGTGGTAACGTGCTGACAGTGCCCGCATTCGGGACTGAAGATCATAATCAAGGTAGGTTTTCTCTTGTGCAAATCTTCGTTGGTAAACGCAGTACTGTCCGGTGCCTGGTACAACGAAAAATCAGGAATGGACGGATTGCTGATGTATGGCGGCGTTACTTCTTTAGAAGTGTTTGTTTGAGAAAATCCAAAATGAGAAACCAGGGAAAGAGAAACAATGAATAATATTTTTTTCATGAGTTTTTTTTATAAAACTAATAAAAAACTAAGCACTTGAAAATCTAAAAATGAATTTAAGATTTTATTAGCAGGTGATTTTTATAAAAAATTACCTCAAAAACAAATAAGAATAAAATTTATAATGCCGCTAAAATCGTTTCCGGTTTCACATCTCCTTCAAATGATTCTTTAAAATTGCCATTCTTGTCATACACAAAAATGGAAGGGAGATTTCGTACCTTAAAAAACACCGGGAAGAAAAATTTGGTATCTCTCCCCATAGTTATCTGAGGGTACTGGGCTATTTTATAGATGTGATAAAACTTGATCATTTCAGAATAGGGAAGATAAGTGACCATTACAATTTGTGTATTCTTAAACTTTTGAATGTTCTCAGTAATCATTTCTGCTTCATGCTGGCAGTGTTCACAATCCGGGCTAAAAATCATAAAGATGGTATTTTTCTTCTTCTGAAGTTCATCTCTTGAAAATGCAGTGCTGTCGGGCGCTTTATAGATTGTAAATTCGGGAATGGTAGGAAAGCGCAGATAGATTGGCTTTTCTTTAGCCGAATCAATTTGCGAAAAAGCGGAGCATGATATCAAGGCGAAGGCGCATACTAACAATAAATTTTTCACTGTGATTTTTTTATAAAGATACAAGAAAATTGAGACGACCAATAACAGACGAGAGAAGACCGCATAGCTCATCGTTTGTTGTTTGTTTTTCGGTAGCCGGTTGTCGGTCGTCGGTGGTCGGTTGTCTTTGTCTTCTCTCGTTTTTATTTCCTACGTCACAGTAAAACAATTATTTTACCTTTGCAACCTTAAAAAAAATCTTTTTTCTATGGCATCTACTTCAGATATAAGGACAGGCTTGATTTTAAAAATTGAAGGAAACCTTTATACCGTCGTTGACTTCGGACAAAATAAAACAGCGCGGGCTGGCGCCAAAGTTTGGGCAAAATTAAAGGGTGTGGATAATGCGCGCACCATCGAGCAAACATGGAACAGTGGCGAAACCATTCATCCGGTAAGAGTTGAAAAAAGACCCTACCAGTTTTTGTTTAAAGACGATACTGGATATACTTTTATGGATACTGAGAATTATGAGCAAATAGCCGTAACACCTGAAATGGTTGATGCACCGCAGTTTTTGAAGGATGGACAGGAAGTTTCTGTTTTAATAAATACGGAAACTGACCAGCCGATGGGCGTGGAACTTCCGGATAAAATTGTTTTGCTGGTAACTTATAGCGAGCCTGGCATGAAAGGCGATACCGCTACCAGAACATTGAAGCCTGCAACCGTAGAAACCGGCGCAACCGTTAATGTTCCTTTATTTGTAAATGAAGGAGAATTGATAAAAATAAATACAAAGACAGGTGAGTATGTCGAGCGGGTAAAGGAATAATTTTCCGGTAATTATCTTATGCGAATGAATTAAAGTAATTGGATTTACTAATTAATTTCATACATTTATTTTTCAATTTGTAATTCGGGCATCTACTTTAAGTTAGCTGTGCGTTTTTTCTAACAAAATTTAATTATCCAATATGGACATCAAACAAATTCATGAGTTGGTAAAGCTTATCAATAAAAGCAATATCGGTGAATTGAGCATTGAGCAGGAGGGATTTAAGATTACCATTAAGCAAAAGAAAGAAGCAGCTCAGATTTTTAGTGCTCCCTCGCAGCAATTTCCCCAGGTTCAACAAACCATTTCTCAGCCCCAGGCGGCCCCAAAAAATGCAAAGTCTAAGGAAGATGAGCCTGCAAAAACTGATAATTTAATAACCATAAAAAGTCCTATGATCGGGACTTTTTATCGTCAGGCCGGGCCCGATAAGCCAATCTTAATAAGTGTCGGCGATGAGGTAGAACTGGGCCAGGTGGTTTGTATCATCGAAGCCATGAAACTATTTAATGAGATAGAAAGTGAAGTGGCGGGAAAAATTGTAAAGGTACTTGTCGAAGATGCTTCTCCGGTTGAGTTTGATCAACCATTGTTTCTGGTAGAACCTTCCTAATTGGTTGATGTGCTGATTAGCTAATGTGCTAATGGAATGCCGTGATTTATCAATTGCAATAAGTTTACTATCATGAAAAAAGAGGATATTGAAGCAAACCCAATTTTAAAACTGAGTTTTGATTTTTCATTATCAATTATTGATTACTGCGATGTATTGGATATTAATAAAAAATATACCATTAGCAGGCAATTGCTTAAGTCGGGGACTTCAATTGGAGCGAATTCTATGGAAGCACAGAATGCGGAAAGTAAGGCGGATTTTATACATAAAATAAAGATAGCGGCAAAGGAGGCTGATGAAACCCAATACTGGCTTTTGCTTTGCAATCTTTCAAATAAATATCCTGAATGTGATTCTTTGACCTTACAACTGGAGTCTATTCAGAAAGTTCTTAATAAAATATTAGGAACTGCAAAAAAGAAAAACCCTGTCAGTTACTTAATGAGTTTCTTTCTTTTTTAGAAGATCGACAATTAGCCAATGTAATAATTAGCCAATTAGCGAATTAAAAAATAAAACCAGTCTTTTACTATATTCAAAAAAAATAAAATTGGCACCATTAGCACATTAGCTAATCAGCTAATTATCACATTAAAAAGATGTTTAAAAAAATACTTATTGCTAACAGGGGCGAAATTGCATTGAGAATCATTCGTACCTGCAAGGAAATGGGAATCAAAACAGTCGCCGTATATTCTACGGCTGATAAAGATAGCCTTCATGTAAAATTTGCTGACGAAGCCGTTTGCATCGGAAAGCCGGCAAGTATTGACAGTTACCTCAACATGCCTCACATAATGGCTGCGGTTGAAATTACCAATGCGGATGCTGTTCATCCGGGGTACGGTTTCCTTTCTGAGAATGCAAGATTTGCCCAAATATGTATGGATCACGGCATTAAATTTATTGGCCCTACTCCTTCAATGATTAATTCAATGGGGGATAAAATAACGGCAAAAGATACCATGATTAAGGCGGGTGTTCCTGTGGTTCCCGGTGTGGATGGATTGCTTAAAGATGTAGCTCATGCCAAAAAATCAGCGGCAAAAGTAGGGTATCCCGTAATATTGAAAGCTACGGCCGGTGGCGGCGGCAAAGGCATGCGGGTGGTTTGGCATGAAAATGAGATTGAAAAAGCATTTGAAAATGCAAAGACGGAGGCTGCCGCTTCATTTAAAAATGATGGTATTTATATGGAAAAATTTGTGGAAGAGCCACATCATATTGAAATACAGATTGCTGGCGACCAGTTTGGAAATGTTTGTCACCTAAGTGAACGCGACTGTTCTATTCAGCGCCGGCATCAGAAATTGGTTGAAGAATCTCCTTCACCGTTTATGACACCGGAACTGAGAGAAAGAATGGGCGAGGCGGCAATCAAAGCGGCATCAGCTATTAGTTATGAAAGTGTTGGTACCGTTGAGTTTTTGGTAGATAAGAATCGCGACTTTTATTTTATGGAGATGAATACCCGTATCCAGGTAGAACACTGCGTTACAGAGGAAGTGGTTAATTTTGATCTTATAAAGGAGCAAATAAAAATAGCCGCCGGGGATAAAATTTCAGGTAGGAACTATTATCCTGAAATGCACGCCATCGAATGTAGAATTAATGCCGAAGACCCTTATAATGATTTTAGGCCTTCTCCGGGGCGCATTACTGTGTTGCATCAACCAGGCGGCCATGGAGTTCGCGTAGATAGCCATTGCTATGCGGGGTACGTGATTCCGCCGTACTATGACAGCATGATCGGTAAACTAATAACTATGGCTCAAACCCGTGATGAGGCTATTGACACCATGAGCAGGGCATTAAGCGAATACGTAATTGAAGGTATCAAAACAACAATTCCATTTCATTTGCAACTAATGCAAAATGAAGATTTCCGCAAAGGGAATTTTACTACCAAATTTCTGGAATCGTTTAAAATGGTTTAATAGATAGTAAACCGACATATAATTGATATTTTAAATCAATTCTTTAAAACTATTTTTTATTGGATGCTCGGTTCCTTCCAAATAAAAAGATTTTGATTTTTATTGAAATTGGAGCCGGATTTGCTTCTCTGTACTTATATTTTAAATAGCGATCCGTTTTATGAAATTATTCACAAAAAAAATTCTTTTCATTTGCGCAGGAATAATTGTGCTTGTTGTAGCAGCCTATTTTGTCTGGCAAAAATATAAGTATAAAATTGTACGAAATTCAGTAGCCATAGCCGTTGCAAATAAGACGGATAGCTTATATAGAGTTACATACGATTCACTCAATTTTGATGCGGTCACGGGTAATGCTTCTATAAAAAACATCCGGATAATTCCGGATACGACAAGAGCAAAAACGCTTTCCGAGGAAAAAATGCCCGATATGATGCTTGATGTGAGTATTCAATCGCTTATTTTGACTGGAGTTAAAACCGCAAAAGCATTATCAGGAAGTAATATTGAAGGCGACTCCGTCATTATCAACAAACCTGTAATAACTCTCTATTCTATGCGACCCTTGCAGAAGGGAACTAAAATAGAACTGGAGGCAAGCAGTTTCTACAAAGAAATATTGGGGAAGCTTAATCTTATAAAAGTAGGTTACGTTTTCATAAATGGTGTAACCGTAAAAGGTGTTGACTTCAATTCAAAGAACAAGAATTTTGATTTTATAAATGGCAAGTTTCTTCTCGAAGATGTGTTGATAGACAGCTCCCATAATTTTGACTCCAGCAGGGTCCTCTTTTGCAAGCAGGCTGCATTTTCTGTTGACTCATTTTTTTCATATGACCACGACCGCAGAGAAATTATCGTGAAGGATATTAATTTTTTGGGCAAGCAAAAGCAACTTTTATTCGACGAAATTGCCATTAACCGCTTTTCTGATGACACCAGCAAGGGAACCAGACTTTTAGATGCTAAAAGTTTAAAACTGAGCGGCGTAAACACGAACCAGATTGTGAAAAATAAAAATATTTTTGTCGATACTATTTTGTGCAAACAAATAAACTTGTACGAATTGCCTGCTGAAAATTTAAAGACAACCGGCAGCAATAAGTCAAAAATCACTGATAGTACCGGTTTTGCAAATGTGTATGGCATCTATATGCTCCACCTCAATTTTCCGAATGTTTCATTTATTCCATTTGCAAAAAGTAAATATTCCGTTGGGAATATAGCCGTGAAAATAAATGAAGTTAAGACAGATCAGATCTTTAACCTCGAAAGAAATCCTATGGATTTTACAAAGGAAGCTGAAGTGGCCATAAGCAGTTTTTCTATAAAATCAAAAGACGATGCGTATAATTTTGGATTCAAAAATATTTTATTGAATTCACTCAAAAAACAATTAACGATCAGTTCCTTTGATATCGTTCCATTCGCAGGCGAAAAACAGTTTGCCAATCATTATCATTTTCAGAAAGACCGTTTTGAAGTGTCCATGGACGGAATCTCTCTAAACGACATTGATATGAACGGGCTTATAGACAAACGTTTTGAAGCTTCATCCCTAGTTATAGACAATGTCACCGCTAAAATTTCACGAGATAAGCATAAGCCTTTGAAGAAAGAAAGTAAAGTGGGGAAATATTTATCTCAGTTATTAATAAAATTGGATGCGCCTATAAATATTTCTAAAGCAACCTTTAATAAAGTGTTGGTGCAATACAGGGAAAATGAGCCAGCAAGTGACAGTGTAGGCGAGGTCAGTTTTCAAAATACCTCTCTTAATATTTCTAACATTACCAATATCCCTTCCGCTATTAAAAATAATAACCAGATGGTAATTTCTTTTGATACAAAAGTTTTAGGGGAAATCCCGCTGACTGGTAATTTTAAATTCAAACTGGATAGCGATAATGGTGCTTTTACTACAAACGGCCATGTCGGGGCGTTTGATGTTTTAGCGTTGAATAAAGTTTCCATTCCCATGGCGTTGATAAAAATCAATTCCGGAAAAGTCAATTCTTTAGATTTTGATTTTAATGGGAATAATAACGGTGCAAAAGGAGATTTCGTAATGAAATATGATAACCTCAATGTGGATGTTTTAAAAATCGATAAAGAGACTAAGAAGATTAAGAAAAGAGGGCTTTTAAGTATGGCCGCCAACCTGGTTGTAAAGAACAGTAACCCCTCGTCCGGAGACCTTAGAAAAGAAACAGCTGAATTTAACCGTGATATTTATAAATCTTTTTTTAATCTCGTTTGGAAAACTGTTTTTGCCGGCATGAAACAAACTGTTGGAATCCCTTAAACAAGAATTTGGTTTATTTGTCCGTTTACTGCATCTACCCTTTTGCCGGATTAAATCTAAACTATAGACAGTATGAGTAGACGGATATTCAACAGACAGATAAACTTCACGGATTTAAAAACTTTTACAGAACAGGCATGCTCTTCGGACGTATCTATGTCAGATTTTATTTTCGTTTATGCTTAGCTGTTATTCCATTCTTTTTTCTCAATGAAGATTCTCTGATAATCAATTCCGGATCCAAAACTTTAGTTTGAAAATCTACTACGGGCCTTTTACTTTCAATCATTTGAATTAATAACTCGGTAGCATTTTGCCCTATCTCGAATGCCGGTTGCCTTACGACGGTTAGCGGGGGATCAAACAATTCGCCGACTTTGCTGTCTGAGAAACCTGCCATTGCGATATCTTTTTTTGGCCTTAACCTTTTTAAGACCGCTAAACAAATAGTGGTGAAACGGTCGCCGGTTGTGAAAATCGCATCGGGCCTGGATTTTCCTTTCAACAATTCTGAGATGGCATCTTCCACTTCATCTTTTATCATTCCACCATGGTTACAATATTTTATCAGCGATTCATCGGGAAGGATATGGTGTTTCTCAAGCGCTTTTTTGTAGCCATCTAATCTTTCTTGTGTGATGGATAAAGAGGGCGAACCGGTGATGTGTGCTATTCTCTTAAACCCTTGTTCAATTAAATGTTCGGTTGCCTGAAATGCTCCGAGTGAATTATTGACGGTTACTTTATGTGTGTCAATTTCGTGGGTAATTCTATCAAAAAAAACCATAGGGAGGCCTTTTTGATATAATTCTTTCAGATAAGAAAGGTCAATCGTTCCGCTGGATAAAGAAATTAATAAACCATCCACTGATCTTGAAGCATGATGCTCTACATTTAATCTTTCTCTTTCCTCCGATTCATGACTTTGGGTAATGATCACATGATAGCCCCGGTTGTATGCGATTGATTCAATTCCATTGATAGCCTGTGAAAAAAAATTGTTTGCAATCTCACTTACCACTACGCCTATTGTCCGGCTACGTCTTTCTTTTAAACTCAAAGCAATTGGGTTAGGGCGGTAATTCATTTTTTCGGCATACTCCAGTACCTTTTTCTTTGTTTCTTCACTTATTTCGTAACTACCTCTTAAGGCTCTTGAAACGGTGGACGTCGAGAAGTTTAGTGCTTTGGCAATATCTTTTATGGTCACTGTCTCTAGTCTCATATTTAATCGAATAGCAAGTTTTATTATCCATCAGCCGGTTTCTAAAATTACAGTTTTTTTGTAAGCTCTGGATAAAAAATAGGAGACAGTATTGGGAACGATTACATAAAAATATCTGGCCTGTTTTATTTTTTATAACTACACTTGCCAGGTGATCCTTCGAAAAAAGCTAAGTCTTTTGGTCAGAACCGCAATTGTGCATTTGTTATGAAGATTAATACGAACGATTAATTTGCATAGGGTTAATTTATTTTTGACAATTAAAGTCAAGCAAGAATTTTACCAGAATTCTATTTTTAACTGAAAATCGCCTTGACTCTCCGGAAAAGTCGATAAATATTGATCTTAAAACTAACTTTATACAAAATTAGAATTATGAAATCAATCACCGGAAAGCCTTTTATTATGTCAGATGAAATTCCGTGGGAGCCAACAGAAAAAGGCGTTGAAAGAAAAATTCTTGGATATGATGATAAATTGATGATGGTATGTGTCCGTTTTGAAAAAGGCGCTGTCGGTACGCTACATCATCATGTTCATCGCCAGATTTCGTATGTGCAATCAGGGCGCTTTGAGGTATCGATTGATAGTAAGAAAAAAATACTTGAACAAGGTGATTGCTTTTTTGTCGCGCCGGATTTAGTGCATGGAGTTGTTGCTTTGGAGAAAGGTTCGTTGGTCGACATCTTCACTCCTGCCAGAATGGATTTTTTGAGAGAGTAATATAAAACTCCGGGAAATAAACAGGATTAAATCACAAGTACAGTCATATCGTATTTGGCTGATCGGAGTATCGAAAGCCTTACTTGTAAAAGATTTGATAGGACGTAAACGATTTATAAGTAGAGGATATGCCACAGTATTTAAAAATTTTGATACTCCTGGTTTTTATGATAATAAAATAAATTATGAACTTCTTTTGATTTTTTCCTGCCATAGCGCTTTCAACTAACTGTATAGCACAAACGCATAAGGTTACAGAACTTGTCGTTTCTCGAAATGGACATTTTTTACAGGAAACGGTTGGGTTTTAATTCCGAACGCCAATCAATTCGATGATGTAAATGGGAAAAAAATACATGGGAAGCTAAATAGGTTTGAAGTCTTTAAAATAAAAAGTGGAAGAGGT
>JBDTGD010000188.1:0-3623 GCA_039937595.1 Ginsengibacter sp.
TATCTCGGAATGTTGAAAACAAACGGAGTAATGGTTTGTGTAGGCGCACCGTCCAAACCCGCTCAAATTCCTGCATTCAATTTAATTTCCGGAAGAAAAACTCTTGCAGGATCACTCATAGGCGGACTGCCCGAAACACAGGAAATGCTTGACTATTGTGCAGCACATAATATCGTAAGCGATGTGGAAGTCATAAAAATCAGTGAAATAAATGAAGCTTATGAGCGCATGCTGAAAGGCGATGTGAAGTACCGGTTTGTAATTGATATGGCAAGTTTGTGAGTATTAAGAAAATGAAAACATTTGCAGAAAAAATAATTTCCTTCAATAAAAAAGTGGCTTTTAAAGGTTCTTTACCAAAGGGTATTAGTATCATGAATCCCTTTAAAGAGAATCCTGAAGCGCTGAAAATCTCGTCTCAATTTTATAAAACATTTTATAACGACCATCATCAAAGGCATATTATTCTTGGCATCAATCCCGGCAGATTTGGCGCCGGCGTTACCGGTGTTCCTTTTACAGATACCAAAAGATTAATCAACGAATGTGGTTTGGAGTTTTCCGGAAAACCAACGCATGAACCTTCCGCAACATTTATTTATGAAATGATAAATGCTTATGGAGGAACCAAAAAGTTTTATCAGGATTTCTATATCCAGTCTATTTTCCCGCTGGGATTTACCGCTACTAATGAAAAAGGCAAAGAAGTAAACTATAATTATTACGACAGCAAAGAACTTACTGAAGCAGTTTACAACGCCATGATTAAAAACATAAAAACACAAGTTAGTTTTGGTATCAGTACTGATTTGTGTTTTTGTTTTGGAACAGGTAAAAATGAAAAATATTTAAATAAAATAAACGACAAATATCAATTTTTCAAAAGAGTTATTGCATTGGAGCATCCAAGGTTCATCATGCAATACAAATTCAAAACAAAAGAACTTTATATTGATAAATACCTTAACGCGTTTAATGAAATAAAGTAAAATTGCTTTCGTTAATTAAAGAATTTTAAATCCGTGTGTTTCAACTGTCAACGAAAAAATTTGTGTTAAAAAAGACGCATCGCAGTGTTTAAATTCATGTATCACTTAATTCTATTTACATTTGAAAATTAACATTAAAAAAATACCCATGAAAAAAATAATCACATTATCTGCTTTGATATTATTTTCCTTTTCGCTCTTTGCTCAAAACGATTCTAGCAGTAAGCTCGGAGGTTTATTCAAAAAAGCTACCTCTGTTCTTTCAAAAAATTCTTCTTCCGGTTTATCGAGCGATCAAATTGTTTCAGGATTGAAAGAAGCGCTTTCTCTTGGTGCTCAAAAAAGCGGCGACAAACTTTCTGTAACCGATGGTTTTTTTAAAGATGCTGCAGTAAAAATTTTATTGCCCAAAGAAGTGCAGGATGTTGAAAAAAAGATGAGAATGTTCGGCATGGGAAAATTGGTGGATAATGCAGAATTGAGTATGAACCGCGCTGCGGAAGACGCTTCTAAATCAGCTGCGCCTATTTTTCTTTCAGCCATTAAGCAAATGACAGTAACTGACGCACTGAATATTTTGCGTGGCACAGATACTGCGGCCACAGGCTATTTGAGAAAAACCACCACTCCGCAACTCACCAGCGCATTCATGCCTGTGATAGAAGTTTCTTTGAAAAAAACAGACGCTGCCAAATATTGGAACGAAGTTTTTACAGCATATAATCGTTTCTCTTCAAAAAAAGTAGATACAGATATTAATAGTTATGTAACAGGCAAAGCGCTTGACGGATTATTTTATTATGTAGCACAGGAAGAAGTGAATATCAGAAAGAATCCTGCGGATAGGGTTACAGATATTTTGAAAACGGTTTTTGCTAATTAAAGTTATTTTATTACACGAAGTTTGTATCGTAATAAATAGCTTTATATGATGAAACATCTGGCGATTTCTTTTCTATTTATTTGTATGAGCTCATTAGTCTTCTCTCAAAATATTTCCGGCGACTGGAAAGGAAATATTGATGTAAATGGGAACCAACTTCCTATCATTTTTCATTTTTTAAAAGACGATTCGGGAAAGATTGATGGTAAGTGGGACAGTCCTAAACAGAATGCAATCGGGCTTCCTTTTAGTATAATTGATGTAAAAAATGATAGCATTCATCTTACTATTAAAATGATTGCCGGTTCGTATGATGGCGCTTTTATTAACGCTGATTCTATCGCAGGTATCTGGGAACAAAACGGGAATAAGATTCCATTAAATTTTTCGAGATTTTCTCAAATTGTAGAACCGGAAAAGCCTGTTTCAGTATATCCCGGAGAAAAAGAAATATCCATAGCGTCCGCAGGCGGAAGCAAACTTTACGGAACATTGCTCTCAAAAAGTAATAAGCAAAAAATAGCCGTTATCGTTGCCGGATCGGGGCCTACCGACCGCAACGGAAACAGCACCATGGCGCCTCCCACTAATGAATATGAAATGCTTGCCCACAGCCTTGATTCGCAAAACATTGCAACGTTTCGTTATGATAAGCGGGGTATTGCAAAAAGCGCTTTCCCGGATTTTAAAGAAAAAGATATCGTGTTTGATGATTACGTAAAAGATGCCGAAAAAATATTTAATTATTTGCATGATACATTGGGCTTTAAAAACATTTATTTTATCGGACATAGCGAAGGTTCTTTGATAGCAATGCTTGCCTCGCAAAAAACTAAAGTGAAAGGCTACGTTTCTATTGCCGGCGCCGGACGGCCGATTGATGTTATTTTAGAAGAACAAATGCAACATCAACCGTTACCTGATTCAGTAAAGCAACAAATTCCCGGGATTTTTAATCAGTTAAGACAAGGAAAAGAAGTTGATAATTTCCCAACGGATTTGGCTCCTCTTTTTAGAAAATCCGTTCAGCCTTATATGATTTCCTGGTTGAAATATTCTCCTGAAAAAGAGATTAAAAAATTAGAATGCCCCATACTTATTTTGCAGGGTAGTTGCGATATACAGGTGAAAGAAGAAGATGCTAATAACCTGCATGAAGCGAATAAAAAAAGTACATTGAAGATTATTCCCTCCATGTCACACACATTAAAAAACGCCGGTGAAAATTGCATAGATGAAACGAGGACTTATACCGACGGAGATATGCCAATAGATAAGTTGTTGGTGGAAGATATTGTGACGTTTATGGAAAAATAGGATTTTTTATTTTTTTGCAAAAAGACTTGTTTTCGAGACAAACCATTTTCAACTTGAAGGCTTTCCAAAAAAATTAAGATATAGTGACTATTATAAAAGATAATGCTTCCCGGACCCATAAAAATTCCTGAACATTTTCTTTAGCACAAATAATTTATCAATCCAATCATTCTCTCCTTTCTCTTTAAACTCATCCATATATTGTTCCACTTTTTCCACAGTATCCTCAGCATTATCCAATAATTGACTGGTTGTCTTTTTCAGGTCATCATAAAACGCTTGTCTATCTGCTTTCGGCATACTGAAAAATCTCGTAAGAGCTACGCCTGCAGCCGCCCCGATTATAAATGCCGCCACTTGATTGCTTTTTGTCATAATCTTAAAATTTTAAGTTCTTAGCTTTGCGCCATGTTGATAAAATCCTTTAAGAAATA
>JBDTGD010000189.1:0-3154 GCA_039937595.1 Ginsengibacter sp.
GCTTATCCTGAAAATGAACTTTATAGCCATAGTGTTAGATGTGAAGCTCACGGGGCCTTTGAATCGGGCGACATTAGTGAGGAAAGTTACAAGAAAGTAGAAGACGCTTATCACTGTAAACTATATACGCCTCATTTTTTTATCGCCGTTGCCCTGGGCTTACTAGCGGTCATTACCGCTGTTTTCACAGGCATTTTAGCGTGGCTTCTTACCCAGGTTTATTCTTCATCCGGCATTGCAGCATTGAGTGCCTTCTTGGCTGTCGTATGTTATTTTTTTCTGGAATGGATGGTAAAAAATAAAAGCTATTTTAATGCAGGCATAGACAATGCATTGATGGTATTGATACTTGTTTTTTCAGGAGGTATCGTCCTTAGCTATTCTGAGGATGTGCGCTGGATATTATTCAGTAGCTTGTTAATGCTGGTTGCTCTATGGCTGTGCCTGAGATTTGCTGATGCTTTTATGGCAATTGTGTCCTGCGGATTCTTTCTATCGCTATGTTTTTTATTGTGGTTAAAATCAGGGAAGACTGCGGTTGAATATTTTCCGGTTATCATGATGCTAATCATTGGGACGCTTTATCTTTTTATTGAAAAAGCAAAAAAAAGGATAAAATTTATTTACGAGAAATGCTTAAAGGTATTGACTGTTTTTTTATTACTGGCATTTTATGCAGCGGGAAATTATTGGGTTATCAATGAATTGCAGTCTTCGGTAACAGGTGCCCCGGGTGCGACCCATCTTGCATGGCCTTTCTGGATTTTCACTTTCTTAATGCCGCTGTTGTGTATCGTTTACGGCGTAATAAAAAAGAGCTTACTTTATCTTCGCACTGGCCTTGTATTAGTGGCGTTAGCGGTATTTACTTATAGATATTATTACACTTTTTTACCGGTGGAAACAATGATGCTGGTAGCGGGTCTATTATTGGTTGCAACCGGTTATTTTTTTATCAAATGGTTACAACCTGCCAGGTACGGGTATTCTTCTGAAAGCACATTTATCCGGCCAGCCTGGAACAATGCGGAGGCTGTTATCATCGGTGCCACAATGGGAGGGGTATCTAAAACTGCTGACAATCATTTGATGGATGGTGGCAGCGGAGGAGGAGCCGGAGCATCGGGCGAATATTAATAATTTCACAATCACTCTGGGACGCAACCACTATCGCAATTAATTTTACTTAAACTCACCGATTAAGCATCCCGAAATATTCCATGCACTAAAACTGCTTCCTTCTCTTTTCCCCAATGGTATAGCTATTTTAAACGTATGTTTTCCGGGCGTCAAATTTTCTAACGGAATATAAACAGGGTTAGTAATCGTGCCAGGGCACCAGTTGGAACGGCTCAGATCTGATGAAGATAATCCATCGCCAAAATTGCCCGAAGAAGGGTTGCTCATCCGGTAGGTACCACAATCTGTTCTCCACGGAATAAAGCTAAAAACCTTTTTACCATCCACAAATATTTCATTCAGCTTTTGATTAAATTCATCACCGTTTTCCCAGCCGCCATGCCCGGTAGAAATGTATCGCAACGAAAGATTTTTTAAGCCTTCAGGGATATTAACGGAAACGGTTAGTGAGTCGTTATCAAACATGGTCCCATAATTTTGTCCTGCCATTTCCAAAATGTTGAGCGTATTAAAAATTGGTTCAATCCAATTTTCTTTTTTTGACGAATCAAATCGTTGCGGATGAAGTTCCAAATCCAGGTTGATGATATGACCGCCTTTATCATAATTGCCAATAAAAACTCCAATCCAGACTTCCCCTCTTAATCTTGGCAACAGATCAGTAATGTCTTGTTTATAATTTACAGAATCCGCCCAATTGTATCCTTCAATTTTCGAACGCTTATTAAAATATCTTACACCAAATGGAGTAAAAAAACGCATCAGTTCCAGCGGCGGCAAGTATTCCGTTGTCTCTACAACTCCCTGGTATTCTTTTCCTTCTTTATCCTTATATAACGGTAAAGCATGTACGCCTTTATTTAAACCTTTTAGAAAAGATATTTCGCGATCAGTTGGGATTATAAAAATACTTCCCGTACGATCGTAAGCATCGCCATTAGAATATTGAGAAAGATGCGCAAAGACTGAAAAATTACCTTTTTCCGGAAGTTTTATTTTGCTGAGAACGAGGGTTCCGCCGGCATACCGGTACACGGCATTTTCAGCACTGTCAACCGGATTTACAATTGAGTCCGTAAAATTGACTTGCTGTTGAGAAAACACGTGAATAGTAGTAAACCTGTTGTCAATTTCTTTACGGTGATAAGTAGCTTCATCTACTATTTCACCTAAGTCTTTCGGCAGATCTACTTCTGCGTCATCCACTTTTTGCAACGCAATTTTTGTAGCATACATTTCAAAATTTCCATTACGTATTGTTTTCAAAATTAAACCCAAACCAGGAGCAATACTTAGGCTGGGACTTCCTTTTAGCGGAAGCTCGTTTGTAAACCAAATCTCAATTGTATTTGAACGAATGATAACTCTTGCTTTTTTGCAATGATATCCTAAGATTGTAGCCGTATCACCGGTGAGCGTTGCTTTTTCATAATCGGAGAAAGGCGTTTTCAAGGTGTAGCGACTTTTGTCTTTTAAAGTAAGTACCTGGAAAGTTGTATTTTGATTATAATCAATATATTGTTCCTCCTTTCTTTCATGGTTTTTTCCCTGGACCAAATGCACCATATTATTTTTGAAAAATAGCTGTAAAGGCGGTGCTTTCATTTCTTTCCCATTAGATCGGGATGAATAAGTAACAATCCCTTCAGCAATCGTGGCCGCTTTTTTTGTTTGCTGCGCAAAAAGATTGGATGCAGTTGTTAATACCACCATAATAGAAAACAAATATTTTTTAGAATTCTTTTGCATGATGTAGTGGAGTTGATTAGGAAAGTTCAAAGCTATTTGGAAAAGAGGAAAGTGTCAAAGGAATGTTTTGATAATTAATTAGACGCAGCCGAAACTCGCGGGTGAATTTTTGGAGAAGAATTACTCCTTCACGGTCTTAAAACTGTATTCTCACATTGCCAACTTCACCGGGCTTGCCCATCCAATCAGGACCCGTTTTCAATAATTTTATGGCTTCCTTTTCACAGGGTTTGCAGGATGATTCGATCACTTTTATATGAGTGGG
>JBDTGD010000190.1:0-3740 GCA_039937595.1 Ginsengibacter sp.
GGCTTTTACATTGTTACAGTCGGCTCATTCATTCCGTGGCTTTGGTTGATGAGTATTGATGCAAAATGGTTTAGCACCATGTATAGCTGGTACACCTTTGGAAGTACTTTTGTAGCAGGGATTGCGCTGCTTACCTTATTTGTTATTTATTTCAAAAATCAGGGGCAGCTTGAATTTGTAAACAAAGAACACATTCAGGACCTGGGAAAATATATGTTTGCATTTTCTATTTTCTGGACCTACTTATGGTTTGCACAATTTATGTTGCAATGGTATGCTAATATTCCCGAAGAAACTGTCTATTTCAAAATTCGGTTACAAGGGCCTTACGAAGGATTATTTTACCTGAACCTGGTTCTCAATTTTTTGGCGCCGATTCTTATTTTCATGAAGAGAGCTACCAAGCGAAACTATTTTATTGTCACCTTTATGTGTATTTTAATCATTTTTGGACACTGGATAGATTTTTACCAAATGGTAATGCCTGGTACAGTAGGGATGCACCCGCATATGAGTTGGTTTGAGTTGGGCATCCCGTTAGGTTTCGTCGGTATAATTATGTGGGGAGTAAGTAAATTTGCTTCTAGCGTACCAATGACAGCGAAGAATAATCCTTTTATGAAAGAAAGTATTATTCACTTTGTTTGAGTAGAAGCACAAAAAATCATTGAGGATGCAAATAGTATTTTAAATTTTTTTAATAAATCCGTAATTCGGATGTGGAAAAAATAGTAACATGAACAACTTTTTTTTAATAGCGATTGTTGTACTTATTTTTCTGGTCATTTTCCAGATTTCAAAAGCAAGTGAATATGTAAGTATTTTGAAAGGGGAAGAAAATTCCAGGAAGCAAAATAATAAGATCAACGGATTTTTAATGATTACTTTCCTTATTTTGGGACTAATTGGTGTATGGTGGTGTAATGATATATTATATCCGAGGTCAGGATTAATGATAGGCGCTGCGTCATCCGAAGGTCAGAGCATTGATAAAATGATGTGGATCACGATTATTATAACAGGGATTGTTTTTTTCATTACTCAAATATTATTGTTTTGGTTTTCTTTCAGATATCAGGAAAGTGACAAAAGAAAAGCCTTCTATTATCCTCATAATAACAAACTTGAAATAGTTTGGACGAGTGTTCCTGCTATCACGCTTACAATTTTGGTAGTTTTCGGTTTGAAATACTGGTTTAAATTTACGTCAGATGCGCCTAAAAATGCTCAATTGATTGAAATCACCGGCCACCAGTTTGGCTGGGAAATCAGGTACCCTGGGAAGGATGGGATATTGGGTAGAAAAAATTATAAATTGACTGATCCTGCTAAAAACAATTCTCTTGGCATCGACTGGGCTGATGCAGCAAGCCATGATGACATACATGTAACAACCACCATGCATGTAGTCGTAAACAAACCAGTCAAGTTAGTAATTAATTCGCAGGATGTAATACATGACGTAGGATTACCGCAGTTCAGAATGAAAATGGACGCGGTACCAGGAACTCCTACCACATTGTGGTTCACTCCGATTATCACTACGGAAGAAATGAAAAAGAAAACCGGTGATCCTAATTTTGTATATGAAATATCTTGCGATCAGTTGTGCGGCATAGGGCATTTTACCATGAGAGGAGTCATTGTAGTAGAGACACAAAAGGAATATAATGCCTGGATGATAAAACAGAGGCCGGAATATCTGAAGGCAAAGCAATTCCTTACTGCATCTACACCATCTGAAAACTTAACAAAAAATTTGGCGCTGGGCAATCCGGCAACCCATAAATAATAATAGTAAATAGCCGAAAGACTTAAAAAAATACATTATGAACGAAGAAGTTTTGCATGAAAAACCACTGGTAGTACACGATACTGGTCATGCTACCCACGAGCATCCCAAACAAAGCTTTATTACCAAATATATTTTTAGCGAAGATCATAAAATGATTTCACACCAGTTTTTGATTACTGGTATTATTTGGGCAGTAATAGGAGGGTTTTTCTCGGTTATTTTCCGCTTACAATTGGGTTTTCCTGAAAAAACATTTCCTTTTCTTGAAGACATCTTCGGTCATTGGGCCGCAGGTGGAAGAATGGACACTGAATTTTATTATGCATTAGTAACTATGCATGGAACTATCATGGTATTTTTTGTACTTACAGCCGGATTAAGCGGAACGTTTTCTAACTATTTAATTCCCCTACAAATAGGTGCCAGAGATATGGCATCACCATTTTTAAATATGCTTTCCTATTGGTTTTTCTTCAGTGCCTCTATAGTTATGTTCTCATCTTTGTTTTTGCAAACCGGCCCTGCAAGCGGTGGCTGGACTATTTATCCACCTTTAAGTGCATTGGGCGATGCGATGAGTGGTTCAAAAGGTGGCATGGATTTCTGGCTGGTAAGCATGATTTTATTTGTAGTTTCTACATTGTTAGGAGGGTTAAATTATATCACTACTATATTAAATATGCGTACAAAAGGGATGTACATGACGCGACTTCCGCTCACCATTTGGTCATTTTTATTCACTGCGATATTGGGCGTTCTTACTTTTCCTGTGTTGTTATCTGCTATAGTCTTATTGTTATTTGATCGTCATCTTGGCACTAGCTTCTTTTTGAGCGATATCTTTTTGCAAAATGGAAAAATTTTACCAAATGAAGGAGGAAGCCCTATTTTGTTTCAACATTTATTTTGGTTTTTAGGTCATCCTGAAGTTTATATTATCGCACTTCCTGCGATGGGTATTGCATCAGAGGTAATTTCAACTAATTCAAGAAAACCTATTTTTGGATACATGGCAATGGTAGGAGCATTTTTTGCGATAGCTTCGTTGTCTTTCATGGTTTGGGCGCATCACATGTTTGTAACAGGAATGAATCCTTTCCTGGGATCATTCTTTGTATTATTTACATTATTAATTGCGGTACCGTCGGCCATCAAAGTTTTCAACTGGCTCACTACATTATGGAGAGGGAATATACACTTTACTCCTGCTATGCTTTTTTCAATAGGCTTTGTAAGTTTGTTTATTTCAGGTGGCCTAACGGGTATATGGCTTGGAAATTCCGCATTGGATCTTCATTTACATGACACCTATTTTGTAATTGCTCATTTTCACCTGGTAATGGGAGTAGCTTCTATGTTTGGAATGTTGTCCGGAGTTTATCATTGGTATCCTAAAATGTTTGGCAGGTTTATGAATAATACACTTGCTTATTTACATTTCTGGATTTCTTTTGTCGGAGCGTACCTCATATTTTGGCCTATGCATTATGAAGGATTAGCTGGTATGCCTCGCCGTTATTACGATTTCAGTAATTGGGAATCGTTTAAAATGTTTGGCGGCCTTAATGAATTTATAAGTTATGTGGCTATTTTAGTTTTTGCAGCTCAATTTCTGTTTATTTTTAATTTCTTTTATTCAATGCACAAGGGTAGAAAAGTTACAGAAAGAAACAAGAACCCATGGGGCTCTAATACTTTGGAATGGACTACGCCTGTTAATCCGCCACATGGAAACTGGGTAAGTGAAATTCCAGAAGTTCACCGCTGGCCCTATGATTATGGCAAAGATGGAATAGATTTTATCCCGCAAAACGAACCAATAGGTGCAGTTGAAAGTAAACACTAGGGAATAAGATTCATTTTTTATAAATAATACATTTCTGAATCAATAGCCCTGTTAATTCAGGGCTTTTTTAAAAGAATTTTAATGATTAAAACGGCAATA
>JBDTGD010000191.1:0-3417 GCA_039937595.1 Ginsengibacter sp.
GGAGGTAACTCTCATTATACAGATACGATGAGAAGAATTAGTGAGTTAAAAGATATTGGTTTTCACTTTATGGGAATCGGTATTTCCGGCGGCGAAGAAGGCGCACGTAAAGGCCCCAGCATTATGCCAGGCGGTGATGAAGCTGCCTATAAAGAAGTAGAGCCAATTTTAAAAGCGGTTTCTGCAAAAGTGAATGGGGAACCTTGTGTCGGTTATTTAGGGCACGATGCGGCGGGGCATTATGTAAAAATGGTTCATAACGGTATAGAGTACGCGATAATGCAACTCATTAGTGAATGTTATGATTTGATGCATCATGGATTAGGCCTTTCTAACAAAGAACTTCATGAAGTTTTTAAAGATTGGGATAATGGAGATTTAAAATCATTTTTACTGGAAATCACCGCTGTTATTTTTGATAAAAAAGATGATAAAACCAGTAATGACCTCGTGGACATGATCCTTGATAAGGCAGGCGCTAAAGGTACCGGAAAATGGACTTCACAGTCGGGGCTCGATTTACCAATGCCAATACCAACAATAGATTCAGCAGTGATGATGCGCAATCTTTCTTCATTGATTGATGAAAGAAAAGAAGCGGCCTCTCTTTATAAAACTTCTCTTCAAAAAATTGACACTGATAAAAAAGAATTTATCAGCCAGTTACGTGACTCTTTTTATTTCGCTTCATTGATCAGTTATGCGCAAGGCTTGGCTATGCTTACTACTGCATCTGACGAATTAAAAATGGATATTCCTTTGCCGGAAGTGGTGAGCGTGTGGCGTGGCGGCTGTATCATTCGCTCTGCTATGCTGGATGTGTTTAAAAAAGCTTATCAAAATCCATCACTAAAAAATTTATTGCTCGATGCGGATATTGCTAAAATTCTTCAGCAGAAAGAAGCTTCGCTGCAAAAAATTGTTGCGGCAGCCGCATTGAACAATTATCCTGCTGCCGGATTGATGGCTTCTTTAAATTATTTTAATGCCTATCGTAGAAAGTTATTGTCTACTAATCTGGTGCAGGCGCAACGTGATTTCTTTGGAGCGCATACTTATCAAAGAACGGATGGAGATGGAATTTTCCATACAGAATGGGAGTGAGGAATAAGAGATAAGTGATAAGTGTAGTAAACAAACAAATAATGGAGAAATCTATTTTTATTTCGGAAGCCTTTAGAGCGCGTCCTTCTCCTTTGAAATTGTCCTCCAGAGCTTTTCGAAGGAGGGGTTGGGGTGAGGCTTGAATAAACCAATAAAATTAAACTAATCAAAATGTTAGATTATAAAAAATTACCCCCGACAGTCCTTTTTATTTTTGGTGGCAGCGGCGATCTTAATTACAGAAAATTAAATCCTGCCTTATACAATCTTTTTTTAGATAATGCGATGCCTGACCATTTCAACATTGTTGGTATAGCCCGGTCTCCCTATTCAGATTCAGATTATAAAAAACATTTAAAGGAAGGTATAGATAATTTTTCGCGGATAAAAGACACTAACGGAAAATGGGATGAATTTTCAAAGCATCTTAGCTATCTTCAAATGGATGCGGGTAATCCTAAGGCCTATGACAAATTGGAAGAAATTGTCAAGAAGAAAGAAGCGGAAGCCGGCGTTCACCCCATTGTAGTTTTTTACATGGCCGTAGCACCGCAGTTAGTTCCTGAAATAGTGAAGCATATCGGTAAAATGAAACTTTGCAAGGATACCAAATCTGCCCGTATTGTTGTAGAAAAGCCTTTTGGCCACGACCTGAAAAGTGCGGTTGAAATGAACCAGATGCTAGGCAAATATTTCGACGAAGAACAGATTTTTAGAATTGATCATTATCTCGGGAAAGAAACCGTACAAAATATTTTGGCTATGCGTTTTGCAAATGCGTTGTTTGAGCCGCTATGGAACCGTAACTATATAGACCATGTGCAAATTACGGCCGCTGAAACGGTTGGTGTGGAAGGGCGGGGTGGTTATTATGAAACATCCGGCGCGTTGAGAGATATGATACAGAATCATATTTTGCAATTGCTTTGTATGATAGCCATGGAAGCGCCTGTTTCATTTGATGCTAATGAGATAAGGAATAAAAAAGTAGATGTATTAAATGCCATAAGAAGAATCCCCAAGGACGAAGTTCAGGATTATGCCGCACGTGGGCAATATGGCGCGGGATGGATGCAGGGAGAACAAGTGCCGGGGTATAAAGAAGAAAAAGGAACCGACCCAGACTCAAATACGGAAACTTTCGCGGCTGTGAAATTTTTCATTGACAACTGGCGCTGGGAAGGTGTTCCCTTTTATGTACGGACCGGAAAACGCCTTCATGAAAAATCGACTGAATTGACGATTCAGTTTAAACTTGCTCCTGACTTTGCTTTCCCGAAAGAAGCTACCGAAACATGGCGTCCCAATCGGATGTCAATAGGTATATCGCCCGAGATGGATATTTGTCTCACATTCCAGGCAAAACGGCCTGGACAAGCTATGATTTTGAATCCTGTGGATATGGTATTTAGTTATGAAGAAGCTTATAAAGGGGAAGAGCCGGAGGCTTATGAAACACTTCTGTATGATGTGATGGATGGTGATGCTACTTTGTTTATGCGTGCTGACCAGGTAGAAGCAGCGTGGAAGGTGGTAATGCCGATTTTGGAAGTTTGGGGTGCCCGCAAGCCATTGAATTTCCCTAATTACTCGCCCAATTCATGGGGGCCTGAAGACGCCGAAGCGCTTATCGCAAGAGATGGTCACAACTGGGTTTCAATGCCAGCCAAAGCCAAATCTTCGGCAAAGGAAGAAGAAAAACCTAAAACTAAGAAATCTGAAAAAAAGGCCTGATATGAAACTACACATTTTTGATAATAGGGAAATATTGAGCGAGAATCTTGCTCAATGGATTTGCGATTTAATTGCAGAAACATTAAAAAATCAGGAATTTTTTTCATTGGTGCTTTCCGGTGGAGAAACTCCGAAATTGCTTTATCAAAAATTAGTTTCTGAAAAATACAGTAGTCAAATCAACTGGAATCGCATCAACGTATTTTGGGGAGATGAAAGAGTGGTTCCATATAACGATGAACGCAATAATGCAAAAATGGCTTTCGATATTTTGTTGGATCATGTAGATATTCCTGCAACGCAGATCCATAAGATGCGTACGGATATTGAAACCAATTTCGCTGTAGAAGAGTATCGGAAGTTATTACATACATTTTTTGATAGCACCGCCTATAGCTTTGACCTCGTGCTTCTCGGCATGGGCGATGACGGCCACACGCTTTCCTTATTTCCCGGTTCGCATATTATTGAGGAAAACCTTCATTGGGTAAATTCTGTTTATAACAAAAAGCAGGAAATGTATCGCATTACCCTGATGCCTTTGATTGTAAACAAGGCTGCCAATATTGCTTTTATGGT
>JBDTGD010000192.1:0-3342 GCA_039937595.1 Ginsengibacter sp.
AGAAAAATTTTATTGGACCGGGCATAGATGTGCCTGCACCTGATTATGGAACCGGGGAAAGAGAAATGGCGTGGATACTGGATACTTATGTAGCCATGCATCCCAGCGAAATAGATGCTGCGGGCTGTGTAACCGGGAAACCTGTTTCACAGGGCGGCGTGCGCGGCCGAAGAGAGGCAACCGGCTTAGGCGTGTTTTATGGCCTTACCGAAGTATGCAATATGCCCACACTTATGGATAAAATTGGGTTGCCTTTGGGAGTGAAGGGGAAACGGATTTGTGTGCAGGGTATGGGAAATGTAGGCTATCACACGGCGCTGTTTTTTCAACAGGCGGGAGCGCATATAGTAGGACTTGCAGAATATGAAGGCGCCATTTATAGTGAGGAAGGCCTTGACGTGGAACGAGTATTGCTTCATCGTCAAAAAACAAAATCCATTCTTGATTTCCCCGGAGCAAAAAATTTTGAAAAGTCTTCGGATGCGTTGGAAATGGAGTGTGATATTCTGATTCCTGCAGCTTTGGAAAATGTGATTAATGGAGAAAATGCTTCAAGAATAAAAGCAAAAGTGATAGGCGAAGCTGCCAATGGCCCGTTAACGCCGGAAGCAGATGAGATTTTAAATCCCAAAGGAGTATTGATAATTCCGGATATGTATTTAAATGCGGGTGGCGTTACAGTTAGTTATTTCGAATGGCTCAAAAACCTTAGCCATGTGCGTTATGGCCGCCTGGAAAAAAGATTCACTGAAAATATGAATCACCATATCGTGAACCAACTTGAAGAATTGACCGGAAAAACAATAAGTACTCCGGAAAAAGATTTTATTCTGCACGGTGCTGATGAAGTGGACCTGGTGAGAAGCGGGCTGGAAGAAACGATGATAGCCGCCACTCGTGAAATTGTTGATATTTGGCAAAAGACGCCGGCGATACCGGATATGCGCACCGCTGCTTATGTATGTGCTATCAATAAAGTAGCTACCTCTTATGCTGAGCTGGGAATTTTCCCGTAAAATCAGTTCAGATGGTTTAAAAAAAAATTAAGTAGGTTCAGAAATTTAATAGATAACGCAGAATTCAAATTCGTGAAAATTCGTGTAATTAGTAGCAAATTAGATTTGAGCTTTCAGCTCAAATCTAATCCGTGTAAATCTGTGTAATCCGTGGCAAAAAAAAATCAAATTTCAAATTCAGGAAATCGATCTATCTCAATAAACTTTCCTTCCTTCTTCTCAAAGCCACAGCTATAGCTACCATTAGTAATGATGAGGAAATTTGATTGCAAAGTAATATGGTACCTAAGTATTTGCGCTATCGTTTTTTGAGAAAGATTCACCTTCATTTCCTTACACTCAATTATCATCCACGGTTGAGATTGCCTGTTGTAGATTACCATATCACAGCGCTTTCTTAGTTCACCTAATTTTATTTCTTTCTCGACCGCAATCAGCGAACCCGGATATTTTTTTGTAACTAAAAGATATTGCAGCATATTTTGGCGTACCCATTCCTCAGGAGAAAGAACGATCCATTTTTTTCTGACCGCATCAAAAATTTCGTTTATGCCTTCCCGTTGTTGAACGAGAACTTTATCTTTTGGAAACTCTATTTTTATCATTAACGGCCTGTCTAGTTTTATAAGATATTTTAATTTAAATTATTTCTTTCGAGTGATACATCTTCCAAAAATTGAAATATTATGCAATCTAAAATCTAAAATCGTATTTTTATTCCTTATGAAAACAAAAAAGGAAATTGTAAACAACTGGCTTCCCCGGTACACCGGTGAAAAATTAGCCAATTTCGGCGAATACATTTTGCTTACCAATTTTAGTAATTACGTACAAATGTTCGCTGATATTAATAACGTAAAAGTGGTGGGCGCCGAAAATGCAATGCAATGCGCTACTGCCGATGATATCACGATTATTAACTTTGGCATGGGAAGTCCAGGAGCCGCTACTATTATGGATTTGTTGAGCGCTATCAATCCAAAGGCGGTTTTATTTCTCGGCAAATGTGGCGGATTAAAAAAGAGAAATAAGATTGGGGATCTTATCCTGCCGATCGCAGCCATCAGGGGCGAAGGGACTTCCAATGATTACTTTCCTCCGGAGGTACCCGCCTTACCTGCGTTTGCCTTGCAAAAAGCAATCTCAACCACTATTCGCGAACATTCTGTCGATTATTGGACCGGCACTGTTTATACTACTAACAGAAGAATTTGGGAACATGATGAGATTTTTAAAAAGTTCCTGAGTAGGATACGTGCTTATGCAGTAGATATGGAAACAGCTACCATTTTCACCGTAGGTTTTTTTAATAAAATTCCAACGGGTGCATTATTATTAGTGAGTGATTCGCCGATGGTTCCTGAAGGCGTAAAAACAATCGCAAGTGATGCAAGTGTAACCGCTAATTTTGTAGAAATGCATTTAAGAATCGGAATTGAATCGCTGAAACAATTAATCAATAATGGCCTTACCGTCCGGCATTTGAAATTTTAATGAGGGTTAAAATTGAAATATTGCTTTTAGATTCGTTTACTGAAAAATCTAATCTAAACTACAAAATAAAAATGAGACCAAATTGCTTACAGTAAAAAAACAAATAATTACAATTTCTGTTTTCTCCTTTGCGAGATATGTTGATAGAGATAATTTTTTAAAAGGTTTCACCTCTTAGCATCACAACAAACCCGATACCATTAACTTTCCGAATGAAGGCTATTTTCCCAAACGATAGACGTATCCAGGTTATTATTTTCCCGAAGATCAAAAAAAATTTTAGCACCAATCGAAGACGCCAGATCTTTTGCAATTTGTAGTCCAAGACCACCGCTTTTACTATTTACAGATTTGTTCTGAAAACCCGCGTTGAGATTTTCCACGTTCGCATCTGCGATTGTATTATTGATGCTTATACGATCGGAATTCTTAGATGTTATTGTAATTACTGTTCCGTCACTACTATACTTTACTGCATTTTGCAAAAGGTTTCGGATAATAATTTCTAAGAAATTTTCGTCCGTTTTTAAAGTAAAACCTCCAGGTATTTCATTTTTGATACGGATATTTTTACTATCAGCGTGGTCTTTCAAAAAAGAAGATTCTTTCTCTACAACTTCTGTCATCAAAACATTTCTGAATTCAGGTTTAAAATGTTGCATCTGGCTCTTACTCCACAATAACAGATCTTCCATTGTTTCCAAAACATTTTCTGAAGCAATTTTCAATTTTTCTTCGTGATGTTTTTTTGAGTCTTCATTCAACAACTCAGGTTTTTCTTTTTGTATTTTCAGCATTTGCACAATGCGGCTTACCGGCGATCTTAAGTCAT